>NZ_CAWUDE010000009.1:0-231160 GCF_963920895.1 Anabaena sp. CCY 9613 | reverse complement strand
CTACCTTTGGGAGTAAGTGAGCATAGCGAAACTTGCTCAGGTAGGGGAGTGTCAATATCAAGTTCTGCCAATGCAGGTTTATTGCTGGGTGCGCCACTGATTGGCTTAGGGCTAGGAATACTCGTCAAAGCCTTGGTCATGTTCCCCGATTACCAGCAAGCAACAGCTACCGACATTCTCACCTTAATGTCAGACCCTTACGCCAGTCCATTGCGCGGACAACCCGCAAAACTAGCAGGTCAACTCATTGGTCGTGGCGATGCTGGTTATAAATTCGGTTCCGATTTAAAAATCCAAGACCGTAGCGGGATGCTGTATCTGCACTACGCCTCACGTTTTGGCCCCATCGGCAACTTTTTATTTGGTATGAAGCGAGTGCAAAGCCTGATTGGTGAACAAGTCGGGGCTGTGGGTTGGTTCCGCCGGGGTGTAGCGCCTTGGATGGATTTACTTCAAATTCAGAGTGAAAATGGCACTATTGTCAATAGTTACCATCGCTTTTGGTCATTCATCCTGGGCGGAGGCTCGATTATCCTGGGATTAGTCTTAATAATGTTTTTGAGCAGCACATAGTTGAGTTTTTAGACTGCTGTCAGCGCATTTCTCATGCAAGCTTTAATTGATCAGGAGGTAGTGATTTACTACCTCCGTTTTTTATCCATAATTTTTATTTTTAAACGCAAAGTATCGCGAAGGAATCTTTATATACCTCTGTGTTAAACCTTTGCGTCACTCTGCGTTTTTACTTTTGTTTCGATGGCGAGGCTGATGGCTTTCATGATGAGACCAGTCCTTGCAGATTCTGTTTCAACGTAGAAATCAGGCTTTGATATAGTTACTGATAGTTTAGAGCAGGAAAATACATAATCTTGTCCGACGCCAACACAATTTTTAATTAATACCTATGTACTATGAAATAGCGTAGGCTTAGCCCGCCGCAGGCATCGCATTGTGCCAATTGCGTAAGTCCTGTAAAAATAATATTTAGGTATTTACGACCCTAAAGACTTTTTGTGCTATTTTAATACATAAATATAATTACTAAATTTCATGATTTTACCTATGAACATGTATATATCTAGCCTACATAAGTAGGCTGGTTCTTTTAGCCCCAGATATTGCTTATTGTAGATACTAATTTTTCGCCCACAAATTATTAGTGTACAACAATAGTATTTATGGTATTAATCATGCAATTAATAAGTTGCAATTATATTTTTATCAAAGTTCGTTTTAGAGTAACTAAATTCCGAATCAGCCAACTTAAATTCAGTTTAAGCAAGTTTTTGGTTTCATGAAACAGACAAAGCAGAAGCGCAAACGTGGTCTTATCCTGACTCCAGAAGGATTACAAAAACTTCAGTCCGCTAAACTTAGTACTGAATTAAACGAAAATTATGGAACTAGATTTACTCTAGAAGACTTAAGTGACCGCATTGGTATTAATACCGCCACTGTCTCAAAAGTATTATCGCGCGAAGAAGGAGTTGATAAACGCACAATTGAACTTTTTTTTCAAGCTTTTAATATACAACTGGATAAAAGTTACTATACAAATTCTGATCAATCCCAACACCAAGATTGGGGAGAAGCGAATAACATCTCAGCTTTTTATGGACGTACAGCAGAAATAGCTACACTAGAAAAATTGCTGCTTCAAGAGCGTTGTCAGTTAGTGGCAATTCTGGGAATGGGGGGAATTGGCAAATCAACGCTGGCTATAAAGCTGGCGGAGCGGATTAAGGATAACTTTGAATATATCATCTGGCGATCGCTGCGAGAAGCACCGCCCGTGGAAGCTATTCTCACCAGCCTCATCCAATTCTTATCCGATGAGCAAGAAACAGAAGCTTTCTTACCACAAAGTTTAGGTGATAAAATATCGCGCTTGATTGATTATCTACGGCAGCATCGCTGTCTGCTAATACTAGATAATGTGGAATCGATTCTGCGCGGTGGTAGTCGAGCCGGACTTTATCGAGCAGGATATGAAGGATATGGAGATCTGCTTAAACGAGTTGGAGAAGTAACTCACCAAAGTTGTTTACTGCTAACCAGTCGAGAAAAACCTAAAGAAGTAGCAATACTAGAAGGCGAAGCATTATGCGTCCGTTCATTTGTTATTGGTGGTTTGCAGGCTGTGGATGGGCAAGAAATATTGAAAGTCAAAGGAATTTTTGCTTCCGTTTTAGAATCCACCAAATTAGTAGAGCTTTGTGGAGGCAATGCCTTAGCTTTAAAAATGGTGGCTACAACTATTCAAAATGTATTTGATGGTAGCATAACTGAATTCTTACAACAAAAAACAATTGTTTTTGGTGATATTTATGAGCTTTTAGAACAGCAGTTTTTGCGATTGTCTAATTTAGAAAAAGATATAATATACTGGCTAGCAATCAATCGTGAGCCAGTTTCCATATCTGAAATACGGCAAGACATTATCTCACCAATATCAACAAAAAAACTGCTAGACTCGTTAGAGTCTTTATTAAGGCGATCGCTAATTGAGAACAATGAAGTCTCCTTTACCTTACAACCTGTAGTAATGGAGTATGTGACACAGCGATTGATAGAGCAAGTTTGTGAAGAAATTGCCACTCAGAATATTGATTTATTCAGGTGTCATGCTTTAATGAAGGCTACGTCCAAAGATTACATTAGAGATATTCAAGTTCGCCTCATTGTCCAACCAGTTATAGATGGGCTAATTGGTATTTTTAGAAGTCAAAGGAAACTAGAAAATCAGCTAACCCAAATCTTAGGAAATATCCGAGAAACATCACCTCTCGAACAAAGCTATACGGCTGGAAATATTCTTAATTTGCTTTGTCATCTCGATACTGACCTCACTGGCTATGATTTCTCTTATTTAACTATTTGGCAAGCAGACCTAAAGAATATAAAATTACATGATGTGAATTTTCAAAACGCTAACTTTGACAGGTCGGTTTTTACTGAAACCTTTGGTGGGATCTCTTCAGTAACTTTTAGTCCAGATGGAAAACTTTTGGCTACAGGGGATACCAATGGTGAGATTCGTTTATACCAAGTTGTGGATTGGAAACAACTTCTGATTTGTAAAGGACATACTAACTGGGTTCCATCACTGGCCTTTAGTCCTGATGGTAATATCCTTGCTAGCAGTAGTAGCGACCACACTGTGAAGTTGTGGGATGTTATTACTGGTCAATGCCTTCAAACCTTACAAGAACACGAACATGAGGTGTGGTCAGTCGCCTTTAGTCCAGATGGGAACTTATTAGCAAGTGGCAGTAATGACTGCACTATAAAATTATGGAATGTTAGCACTGGTAAATGCGTTAAAACTTTCAAGGGACATACAAGTTGGATAGTTTCTGCAATTTTCTCTCTGGATGGTCAGATGCTGGTAAGTGGCAGTGATGACGACACAATTAGATTGTGGGAAATCAGCACTGGTGAATGTCTCAAAATTTTACGGGGGCATCATGATGGGATAAGATCAATTTCTATCAGTCCTGATAATCAGACAATAGTGAGTAGCAGTGATGACCACACAGTGAAGTTGTGGAACCTTGGTAGTGGTGAATGTATCAAAACTTTACAAGGGCATCGTGCTGCGGTTTGGTCAGTTGCCATGAGTCCTCAAGGCAATCTCATCGCCAGTGGTAGCCTTGATCAGACAGTAAGATTATGGGACGTTAACATCGGTCAATGTTTAAAAATTCTTCAGGGACATTATGGTTGGGTACTTTCTGTTGCTTTTAATTTTCCACTAAACCTTCTCGCCACTAGCAGTGACGACCAAACTGTGAAAATATGGGATGTTATCACTGGTCAATGCCTTAAAACTTTTAGTGGATATACCAGTCAATCTTGGTCAGTTAATTACAGTCCAGATGGTCAAATGTTGGCAAGTGGCGGTCACGACCGCATAGTGAAGTTATGGGATGTCAATACGGGTCAAACCTTGCAAGCTTTACAGGGGCATCTTGCTGTGGTTAGATCAGTTGCCTTTAGCCCAAATGGTCAGACGTTGGCCAGTAGCAGTGACGACTGCACAGTAAGGATGTGGGATGTCAACACAAGTCAAGCATTGCAAACTTTACAGGGACATCATGCTGCAATCCAATCAATTGCCTTTAGTCCAGATGGTCAGACATTGGCAAGTGGAAGTGAGGATCAAACCATCAAATTGTGGGATGTCAACACAGGTCAAACATTGCAAACTTTACAGGGACATCATGCTGCAATCCAGTCAATTGCGTTTAGTCCAGATGGTCAGACCTTGGCAAGTGGTGCTTGGGATCAAAGCGTCAAATTGTGGGATGTTATGACTTGTGAGTGCAAAGAAACCTTAGAGGGACACAAGAATTGGATTTGGTCAATTGCTTTTAGCCCCAATGGTAAACTGCTGGCAAGTGCCAGTTATGACGGAACAGTCCGGTTGTGGTGTGTTGGTACTGGTAGCTGTATTCAAACTTTCCAGGTTTATGCAAATGGTATCGTCAAAACAGTCGTCTTTAGTCTGGACGGTAAGATTCTAGCTAGTAGTAGTCCTGACTATACAATTAAGTTATGGGATGTTGATACAGGCGAATGCAAAAAAACATTACATGGACATTCAGCTTGGGTTTGGTCAATTACCTTTAACCCAGATAATCAAACTCTGGCTAGCAGTAGCGCTGATGAGACAATTCGATTTTGGGACATCAGCACAGGTAAATGCTTAAAAACTTTGAAATCTACGAAATTCTATGAGGGAATGAAGATTAAAGGAGTTAGAGGTTTGACTGCCGCAACTCTTACTACTCTCAAATGGTTGGGAGCAATTACCGAGGAAAAATAACCTTAGTAAGGGAGCAACGCCACTTTGTGGGATGACCCCACCTGGAGAGCGATCGCTAAATTAATTCCCCGTATATTTTAATTGTTTAGTACATTAATTATAGCCCACATTCCGCACCTTGGAGTGTCACACAGCATAATCACTGAAATTTCTCTTGTTCTTCAGCTACAAATTATGCTTTTAAATCGTTCTTTAGCCGTGGATTCCAAGAGTAATGGTATATGAGATAGCTTTATCTCTTTCTAAAAAACAGCAAAAACCGATTGTGACAGTTGAGGGTGCGGAATGTCGGTTATAGTATTATCACTTAAATACAACCTGTACAAAAAATGAGCTTTTAGTCTATTGTGGCGACGGAAAAAAGGTAGAATTTTTTTTCAGGAATAATATTGAAACACGAAGTATCTGTCAGGGTTCAATATCCTGCGGCTAATCCTTCATAACCCATGCGGGGCTTGATTTATAGCCAACGAATCGCACAAACCTCACAAAATCGCGTTGCTCCCCCTTAGTAAGCAGTTATGTAAATTACCCCGCACTTCGCTTGACGCTACGTAACGGGGCTTTATCCTATTTCAGGAAAACTTGTTTGAAAGTTCGAGTGATATTATGTTTGGTAAATGACTGCGGAAACTAAAGATCAGCCATCGGGATATCGCTTGGCAATCCGTGTGCAAATTCCTCAAACATAATTCTTTCCAAGTCAAATTGCGTGTTGTCCAAGTTCTCTAAGCTTTCTTCCCTAGGCTTTTTAGCATAGTTATAAGAATTGCAAAGTTGCGGCTTGGTAGCATAATCATCAAAACTCAAACTTTGAGATTTGATAGCTGTAGTTTTTCCTGTTTTCATTATCTTTACCTCAGTAATTGAATTTTTTGTTTGTTGTTGAGTGAGTGATTAAACAGTTGATAACAAAACCCCAGTATGTTTATTTGTAAGTTTTAGTGGTTTCAGTAAATTTTGAATTTCCTCATCTGATATATAAGCTTCCTTGGGTGGACTGAAACGTAACCATGCCGCTTGATAGCAGGCCTTCGCCACAAGATCACGCTCTTGCAAAGTAAGTCCTGCAATTATTCCCAGTGTTTCCTTTACATGCTTTACCTCAGTCGAGCTAATAGCACTGTGTGCACGTAAGCAGCGAGTGGCATTAGTACAAGGTGGTAGCAATCCCTCCACTTTTTGTATGTAACCCTTTCCTATACATATACCTAAACGTTCTGCTGTATAGGAATAACCTACGCAATCAATTGGATTTGAATTCTGCACACTTTGGGTGAAGTAATTCAACAATGCCTTTGCAGCAGGAGGAAAAAGCACTTCCACAACGGCTTCGGCTCTATATCCCATAGACTGAATATCAAGCAGGGCGAGTCGGTCGTGGCCAGCTTCTTCTTTCGCTTTTTGTATAGCCCAGTGTGCTAAAGTCTCATGTCCAGATGCACTGAAGTGTTGAGCAGCTTCTTCCATCAATCGCGGTGTAGAGGTACACAAATGGTAAAAAGCTGCAAGCCGCCATACCCAACGAGTACGGGTCAGCTTTGGTGGTCTGCGATCTGTCTTTACTGTGTGCCAAGCATCAGCGATCGCTTTATCTAAAAGCTTTTGGGTATCAGCTATGCTTGCTGTATCAATGCCCTTACCTACAGGAATGGGTAAATTCAGTAAATTCTTATGAGTAGTTTCCATCTTTTTCAGTCCTGATTTAGGTGAGATATCTGCTCAAAAGGTATAGCCTTTCCTCAGCGAATGAAGTACATCAAAAATTTGTATATCAAGAGTTTCGCTTTTTAAGCTGTACCTCACGTGATAGGAAAATGCTATTACGATACTTTCTCAAAATACTGTCAGTTAACAAACTCAAAATGCAATAGTAAGAGAAAAGTTGCGGGTAAATTAAAAGAATTAGACATGATTTACTCTGTCTTCATGCTATTCTCTTTTACAGCAAAAAAGACTTTGATAATTTCATATTCCACGCTTCAATTAACTACCTTTTTTATCGTGGTAGACAAATGATTGCACATATCCACTAGAAAATATTTTGTGATCTAGCTATATAAAGCCAAGCTACCAAAATATTAGTGAGGATTTATGTCAAAAAATTTTAATTTGTGTCTGTATGTAACATGAGTGAATGTTAACACGAAATATGTTTTTACAAGCAACTACAGACATATTAGTAATTCTTTTCATTTCTACCATTTGTATCGAAATCAGCTTATGCACCTTATGAATTGGTTAACTATTCACCAAAAAGCTTCTCATTCAAGGATTCCCAATGTATAAATAACTTGAAACAGAGCAAATTCATTACAGTTGATTAAAGAAAGGAATGTTTGTATCATGGGCAATAATGTTTTATAATTGTTGCAATCAACTCACATCTCATGCAAGGCAAACGCATCTAAAGTACTCTTGATCGCAACCAAGAGGGAGAACCAACGAGGAAATGAGGATTTATCGTTTGATTCACTTTCCACGACTCAATGCGATGTCTACGACGGGCTACGCCTACGCTAAAATTTTTGTCAATAAGCAGAGATTAATGACATTATTTAAGAGTTTATTGAGAATAAACTAGTCTTATTGACATGATGCGGACGCCCTGTTATCTCATGTTGTTGAACATAAACTTACTACAAAGTTTTGTCTAATAAAAATCGCTAACTTAAGAATCAACTTAAGAGTTTGCCCAGATTTATCAATAAAATAAAAAACTACAATTGCTATCCTGCGTAGTGCGCTAGGTGTAGAGCTAACCATCATGATAAATACCCTGCGGCCAGTCGTCGCAGTTTCGATATTTGTATATTTCGTACCAGAAATGTTGAATCGTCATACCATTCACTTCTCCAGGCTCCCCAGTCTTTCCTGCTTGTCTAAATGTATCAACCTTAAAGTAAGACAATCTCACCCTTCAAGATATTAGACGCAAACTTTGTGTAACATTGAGCTACTTTCTTGGTTATTACTCCGCATCGACAGGTTAAACATATATTTTATGTTGCAAAACCAGCTGAAATCTTATTTAGTCAATTAGTTACTTAAGTTGACCTTTAACCTCATGATTTTCACTGGCTCAAACCTGCCAAGTTTGAAAAACTGAAAGACGAAAAGCGTTCAGTTATTCATCAGACTCTAGTTCCAAAGAGCAAGTATCAGGTGTTTGACTACACATAGAACACATAGAATAAAAAGGTAAGTCAAGCTTGCCATAACAGTTTTGAGCCTGACTACATTAGCAGCAACCACTTAGTAGGTATTTGCAATAAAGTAGCAAACCTCATGCCAAAAAGCTTTGAAACATGATAATTCTGGACATTAGTCAAAGAGGAAAAGGCAATGCCATACCGAAACGCAGTTTTAGATGATCAAAAACTTCAAGAAGCTTTAAAAAAAATCAATCCAAGGTTTGGGGATTTCTGTACCCGCGTAGCAGGTGAAGCATGGGGTTTGCCATTAATTGACCAAAAAACCAAGGCTTTTATAACAATTGCACTTGATGTTGCAAATCAAGATCAGGTCGGAACAGGTAGCCCTTTTGCAGCGCACGTCAACATGGCGATGCAACAAGGAGCAACGCGTGCAGAAATTGAGGAACTGCTTTTGTTTATGTGTGTTTATGCAGGATTTAACAAGGCAGCAGGTTGCTTCGGTACCCTCAACGATATTCTTGGTCTTTCAATATGATGTTCTCAAAGTTTATCAAATCGAGCAACCACAGTAATGGTACATTGACACATCAAAAAATT
This sequence comes from Anabaena sp. CCY 9613, assembly GCF_963920895.1. Lineage (NCBI taxonomy): Bacteria > Bacillati > Cyanobacteriota > Cyanophyceae > Nostocales > Nostocaceae > Anabaena > Anabaena sp. CCY 9613. The sequence goes on along the minus strand of NZ_CAWUDE010000009.1, from coordinate 222,577 downwards.
GTTGATATTGCACCACCAAACTGTACTCAATTAACAAAGTATACAGTCTAATACTGCCAATTCTCATATAACAGGGCATCAGATGAAAAAGCGAACTAATTACTACCAAGAACTATCTGTAGATTATTCAAAACCAGATGCAGTGGAGAATAAGTTAGCAGAGAAGTTAATTAAGGATGCTGAAGAATATATATCTCTGCGTGAAGAAAATTTACCAGAAATCAATTCAGAATATAGTTTAGCTCAAATAGAAAAAGAAAACAGGGATTGGTGGCCAACTCACTGTGAATCTCTACGACAAGGGAGAGGAGATATTTTAGCAGGTGAGTATGCCAGTAATCTTGTCTATCTGTGCGCTGACGGGCCTTTTTATGGCAGAACAGCAGGAACAGAAAGAGAAGCAAATTGGTGGGCAATTATTGCTCAACCAGGCGTCACTATGACTTGGCCTATCGTTATGTTTTATGGTGAAGTTGTTTACTTTGAATGGAACTGTATGGATAACGAGACAAATGAAGTCATTGCCAAAGGAAATGTTACTTGGTTGCGCCGCGGACACAGAGGTGCATGTTACTTAAAATGTGAACAACTTACTTTTTATCGTGATGTATTTGCACCTAATGAATTGATGCAGTTAATTAAGTGCTAATACCGAATGGCAATAATCACAAATCATCAATTAGCACACATTATTCATTATTAGCCCACACAAGAGAAAACATGGTAACTACAACTCCTCAGACTAAGGGTAAAATAGGTGTACTCATAGAAGAACACTTTGATGAAATAGAGTTTAGAGCATTCAATCAATTCTTTCCAGAACATGGATATGAAGTAGAATACATATCTCATCTTTGGAACCAAGAAAACGTGAAATTTCAGGGAGTGTTTTATACAGAAGAAGTCACGGTCACAGTAGAGATCAATGATATTGAACCTACTGATTATGAAGGGATTATTCTCATTGGTGCATATGCAATGGATCGTCTGCGCTATGAAGAGTATCATCAAGCTGGTCAGCCTAATCAATCTCCTGCTGTCAGGTTTCTCCGCAAAGCTGTTAAGGCTATGGATAATGGCAGATTAAAAATTGGAACTATCTGTCATAGCCTTTGGTTATTTTGTGCAGATCCCGAATTACTAAAGAATCGTGAAGTTACCTGTGCTCACAACATAATTTGTGATGTCAAAAATGCTGGAGGAATGATTATCTTTGATGGTAAACAAACCAAAGATGTACATATTGATGGCAATCTGATTACAGCTAAGCACCCCGATGTAGTCAACAAATTTATGGATATATTTTTGCAAGCAATTAATGAACAGCAATTGCAAGCAGTAAATCACTAGAAAACTCAGTTGCAAAAATCCATAGCTATTCTTGAGATTTTTCGTTTAACGTCAAGTAAATGAGTAAGTACTAATGACTGCAATTATACCACGTCAATACCAAGCAGAACTATCTACCAAAAATTACCAAGTAGAAGTAGGACGTACACATCCTTTGGGTGCAACACTTTACGAAGATGGAGTCAATTTCTCGATATTTGCAGAACATGCTACATCTGTAGAGCTTTTATTATTTGCACAACCTAATGACTTACAACCCGTTCAGATTATTCAATTCAACCCAAAAACTAATAAAACCTTTCACACATGGCATGTTTTTGTCAAAGGATTAAAGTCTGGAACTGGTTATGCCTATCGAATTGATGGTCATCAAGATTTACACCAAGCCGGACATCATTTCAACAAAAATAAGTTACTGTTAGATCCTTACTCTAAATCAAATGCTAATGTTCTTTGGAATCGCATTGATGCTTTAGGTTCAAAAGATAATTTGGCTACATCAATGCGTAGTGTAGTGCTAGATATTTCAAATTACGATTGGGAAGGCGATCGCCCTTTAAACCGACCCATGAGTGATACCATTATTTACGAATTACATGTTGGCGGATTTACTAAATCTCCTTCTTCTAACTGCCAATACAAAGGTACTTACTCTGGAGTCATTGAGAAAATTCCTTACTTAAAAAAGCTAGGCATAACAGCTGTTGAAATCTTGCCCATATTTGATTTTGATGAAACAGAAATTTTGCGAGAAGTTAACGGTACACCACTGAAAGATTACTGGGGATATAACCCCCATAGCTTTTTTGCACCTGAAGTTTCTTATTGTTATTCTCCCAAAGAGAAAAACCCGATTAACGAATTTCGGGATATGGTGAAGGCATTACACAAAGAAGGGATTGAGGTTATTTTAGATGTAGTCTTTAACCATACCAGTGAAGGTAACCACCAGGGGCCAACCATCAATTTTAAAGGTATTGGGAATACTACATACTATCACCTCGTACCCTGGGATAAACAATACTACATGGACTATTCAGGCTGTGGTAATACATTCAACTGCAATCACCCAATTGCGGAAAAATTAATTGTAGAATGCCTAGAATTTTGGGTGAAGGAAATGCATGTTGATGGTTTCCGATTTGATGAAGGATCTATCTTATCCCGTGGACAAGATGGAGTACCTATGAGCCATCCACCGGTAATTTGGCATATTGAAACGTCAGCAGCTTTAGCTGAAACCAAAATTATTGCTGAGGCTTGGGATGCTGGTGGACTATACATGATTGGCTACTTCCCTGGATATCGTTGGGCAGAATGGAACGGACACTTCCGAGATGATATTCGCAAATTTATCAAAGGAGATCCAGGATTAGTTGGGGCTGTTGCTGCACGTATAGCTGGTAGTGCTGATATTTATCAAGATACAGGGCATTTACCGATTAATAGTGTTAATTTCATCACTTGTCATGACGGGTTTACCCTGAATGACTTGGTTTCTTACAACGATAAGCACAACGAAGCCAATGGTGAGAATAATCAAGATGGTATCAATGAAAACTTAAGCTGGAATTGTGGTGTTGAAGGAGAAACTGACGACCCAACAATTGATGCATTGCGGCAGCGACAGATTAAGAACTTTGCAGCTATTCTCTTGTTGTCTCAGGGTGTTCCCATGATAGTGGCTGGCGATGAAGTTAGACGTACTCAAAAGGGTAATAATAACGCCTACTGCCAAGACAATGAAATTAGTTGGTTTGATTGGAATCTTGTAGAGCAGAACGCAGATATATTCAGATTCTTTAAGCTGATGATTGAGTTCCGTAATTGTTACTGCAATCCAGCTTTACGTCGTAGCCATTTCTTTAACGGTGAAGTTAATGAGCGTGGTTTAGCTGATATCTCTTGGCATGGTTGTAAGTTGCATAGTCCTGGTTGGCAAGATCCCGATAGCAGAGTACTTGCATATACTTTAGCTGGCTTTGAAGGACATGCAGATATTCATATCATGCTAAATATGTATTGGGAAAATTTAGAATTTGAAATTCCTCTACTTCAAGATAGAAGATGGTATAAAGTTGTAGATACTGCTGAGCCTTCTCCCTCAGATATTGTCGAAAAAGGGAAGGAGCCAATAGTTGACGGTTATACATATTACGTCAAAAACCGCAGTGTTGTGGTTCTAATCTCCCAATAACTATTCCAGATGCAAATAGATGCATAATATCGCTACTAATTCTTGGCTACATTTGGGTAAATATTGATCCTAACTTTCCAGGATTGCTATCACTTGCTGAGCAAATTTGATTCCTCTTCTACCGCTTAAAAACACAATTGTTGCATCTGCAATGATTTAATTTTATCGCAACCATGAAGATAGAACTATAATCACCAATTGCTATAAAAGACTGTGTTTAGCATTAACATTTATACATCTTAATGTATGTATTTTGTTAGCACCAAAGTGTACTAGAAGAGGATTACTAACTTCACCTCTAGGAGGATATGTAATGAATAACCTAGATTTTTCCTTTTCAGATATGCTTGCTGGGTATGTGACTGATTTTGAGCCGCATCAAGGAGCTTTTGGTACTTTTGGACTCAAGACATCAGATGGCAGAAACTTTAAAATTTTTCTCACCTTAACTACCTATAGTCAATTAGTACGCAATTTAGAAGAACCTTATTATGATTGCACCAGTCAGATGGCAGCAATGCTTGTACCAAATCGGTATCTTTTTGTGTATGGCATTTTTTATTTTGAAGCCGAGCAGCACAAATTTGAAGCTAAACAAATAGTTTTTCTAGGTAGAAAAGAGAATGAGTACTTATTTGAAAAACAAGACTGGTGGGTCAAGCAAATACAAAGTTTAGCTAATTTTTACCTAAAAGCTCAGTTTGAAGATGGCGAAATTGATTATCGCAATTATCGGACTGGTATCGGTTTAGTTGGTTCCAAAGAAGATAGTAATCGTCAAGAAACTGATACTATTTCTCGGTTAGTGTATGGTTTTGCTACAGCCTACATGATGACTGGAGATGATCGCTATCTAGAAGCGGCGGAGAAAGGCACAGAATACTTGCGCCAACATATGCGTTTTCTCGATGAAGGCGAAGGAATCTGTTATTGGTACCATGCAATTGATGTGAAACCAGACGGTACCGAACAAAAAATATTTTCCTCAGAATTTGGGGATGATTATGATGCTATTCCTGCTTACGAACAAATTTATGCTTTGGCTGGTTTGACTCAAACTTATCGAGTGACAGGTGATCCTTGCATTATTAACGACATTGAATTGACGGTCAATTTATTTAACAAGTATTTTCTGGATAAGACAGATCAAGGTGGTTTTTTCTCACATATTGATCCTATTACTCTCAGCCCCTACTCTGAAATTTTAGGACACAATCGCGCCAAAAAAAATTGGAACTCTGTTGGTGACCATGCGCCAGCATATTTGATTAATCTTTGGTTAGCAACAGGTGAAGAAAAATATGCTGATTTGTTGGAATATACTTTTGAAATTATTGAGAAAAAATTTCCTGATTATGACCATAGCCCCTTTGTGCAAGAACGTTTTTATGAAGATTGGAGCCACGATACAACTTGGGGATGGCAGCAGAACCGAGCCGTAGTTGGACATAATCTGAAAATCGCTTGGAATTTGATGCGAATGAATCATCTCAAACCAAAAGAAAAGTATGTTGACTTAGCTGAAAAGATTGCGGAAATTATGCCTGCGGTAGGTAGTGACCAACAGCGTGGCGGTTGGTACGATGTTGTAGAACGGAAACTAGAATCAGAACAAAGTATTAACCGCTTTGTATGGCATGATCGCAAAGCTTGGTGGCAACAAGAACAAGCTATCTTAGCTTATTTAATTTTAGCCGGCTCACTAGATCAAGCTAAATATCAACGGTTAGCACGTGAATCAGCAGCCTTCTATAATGCTTGGTTTCTTGATAATGAGGCTGGAGGTGTTTACTTCAACGTTCTGGCTAATGGATTGCCTTATTTACTAGGAACGGAGCGAGCTAAGGGTAGTCACTCTATGAGTGGTTATCACTCGTTTGAGCTAGCTTACTTAGCTACAGTTTATACAAACTTGTTAATTACTAAGCAACCAATGGATTTGTACTTTAAGCCCAAGCCAGGTGCCTTTAAAGACAACATTCTGCGGGTAGCTCCAGATATCTTACCGCCAGGAAGTGTACGTATTGGTGAAGTATGGATAAATGGGCAGAAACATTTAGATTTTGATCCAGAAAACCTGACAGTCAAACTACCATCCACTCAAAACGAACTCAAGGTCAGAGTCAGACTGCTGCCTACAACAATCTATTTTGATGCCACATTACTAGAAATCAGTGAAGGTACAGCCAAAATATCCTTAACTGGATTATTGAATGCAGATGCAGTCGGGCGTCTTCAAGAAGTATTAGCTCAAGCCACAGAAAAGCCTGTAAAACGTCTTGTTTTGCTATTACATGATCTGCAATGTGTCACTACTGTTGGTATGCGAACCCTCATTTTTATTAAACAGAAGCTGGGTGCTGAAGTGGAATTATATATAGTGGGTGCCAAAGTACAGATAGAGCATTTCCTGAGAATGAGTGGTTTCTGCGAGGGTGTCAAGATCCTAGATAAGTATGAAGATTTGGAATTAGTCAGTGTGTAATTAAAAGAGATTTCCCATACAAACAAATTCATGATTTCTATCTGCTGATAACCAACTGTACGTAAGGTACGGAAAGAACATTAATTTGATCGCCACATTAACGAATGAGAGGATACTATGGCTAAGCCTGTTCTAATTACAATAGATGATGATCCACAAGTTCTACAGGCGATTGAGCGCGATTTACGCCGTGAATACAGTGAAAATTTCCGAGTTTTACGCGCAGACTCTGGTCAGGCAGCTTTAGAAGCACTGAAAAAACTCAAATTACGTAATCAGCCAGTAGCTTTGTTGTTAGTAGACCAACGGATGCCAAACATGACTGGTGTGGAATTTTTGGAACAAGCTATGGAAATTTTTCCAGATGCCAAACGTGCCTTGCTTACGGCGTATGCTGACACTGATGAGGCTATCCGTGCAATCAATAAAGCCAAAATTGATTATTACTTAATGAAACCGTGGACACCTCCAGAACAAGGTTTATTTCCGGTATTGAACGATTTGCTAGAGATTTGGCAAAAAAACTTTCTGCCATCGTTTGAAGGTGTGCGTGTGATTGGCGACAGATGGTCACCAATGACCCATCAAACCAAAGATTTTTTGGCACGTCATCATATTCCTTATCAGTGGCTAGACATTGAATCAGATGAAGGGAGTAAATTGCTAGCTCATGCTCAGTGTGATGAATTCAAACTACCGCTGGTATTTTTTCCAGATGGTTCACATCTGTTGCAGCCGACTAACGTTCAAATTGCCGATAAAATTGGGCTAAAAATGCGCCCAGAAATGCCATTTTACGATGTGATTATTGTCGGTGCTGGCCCGGCTGGATTGGCTGCGGCTGTATATGCTGCTTCTGAAGGACTACGCACTGTCATAGTGGAAAAAGAAGCGCCAGGTGGACAAGCAGGCACTAGTTCTCGAATTGAGAATTATCTTGGTTTCCCAATAGGTTTAACAGGGGGAGATTTAGCTAGGCGTGCTGTTGCCCAAGCTCATAAATTTGGTGCGGAAATTCTCACACCCCAAGAAGTAACTAATTTACGTGTAGATGGTCAATATCGGTATGTGACCCTAGCGGACGGTACAGAACTCAGCAGTCATACGCTAATCATTGCCACTGGTGTGTCTTATCGTAAGCTCGATTTAACTGGTAGTGAAAAACTTACAGGTGCCGGCATATACTACGGCGCAGCCATGACTGAAGCGATGGGCTATCAAAACGAAGATGTATTTATTGTTGGTGCAGGTAATTCAGCTGGACAAGCTGCTATGCACCTGTCTAAATATGCTCACTCAGTTACCATTCTTGTGCGTGGCGACTCACTGAAAAAAAGCATGTCCAAGTATTTGATTGATCAGATCGCAGAAACGAATAATATCAAGGTAAAAGTATTAACCAAAATTACTGAAGTATTCGGGACAGAAAAGCTGGAAGCCATCACTCTTGTTAACTTAGCCAATGGTGAAGTTGAAACAGTCCCCGCTTGTGCTTTGTTCACTTTTATCGGTGCTATGCCGCATACGAGCTGGTTACAAGATGTTGTAGAGAGAGATCACAAAGGATACATTTTGACCGGGACTGATGTTGTGCATGGTAAGACATATCCACGAGGATGGACACTACATCGGTCACCCTATCTGCTAGAAACTAACGTACCAGGAATTTTTGCCGTGGGTGATGTGCGCTATCAATCAGTTAAACGAGTCGCCTCTGCGGTAGGTGAGGGTTCTATTTCCATTCAATTTATACATCAATACCTATCAACTATGTAAAATCATTGGAACTTTATGATCATGCTTGAGTTGTTACAAAAAATACCTTTGTTCCAAGAATTGGCCGAAGATCAGCTCACGTGTCTCTTGGAAGGTACTAACATCCGACTGAATTCAGGTGAACTTCTGTTTAAACAAGGAGAACCAGCAAAATGTTTTTATATAGTATTTGAGGGAGCAATCCGGCTAATCCGAGAAATTAACAGTAACGAAGTAGTTTTAGCTACATATAATGCTGGGACATTTTTTGGTGAAGTTCCTCTTTTGGCTGGGACTTTTCATCTTGCCAGTGGGCAAGCACTAGGCCAATGTCATGTCTATTGTTTACATGAAGAAGAGTTTTGGCAGATGCTCATGTTGTGCCCATCGGTGAGAAAAGCTGTTCTTGGTTTTATGGCCAGCCGTATGCAAGAACTACAAAGTTTATCTCAGCAACATGATAAGTTAATTTCTTTGGGTACACTAGCTGCTGGTCTAGCCCATGAGCTAGGCAATCCCACAGCAGCAGTACGTCGGGCTGTGGGACAATTGCAAGATACAGTAAGTATTTTGCACAACTTCTCGTTAGAATCTCTCAAGCAACAACTCACTACAGAACAATTAAACAAACTGCTAAAAATCAAGCAGCAAGCAATAATACAAACTGAGCAAATCTGTGATTTTAATCCTTTAGCGCAAATGGATTTAGAAGATGAATTAACCGATTGGTTAGAATCACACGGTATCACTGATGGCTGGAAAATTGCTGCTAATTTGGTTGCGGTTGGAGTGAACACTCAGCTCTTAGAACTACTTGGCAAAGAATTACACACCAATGCACTTAGCAGTATGTTGACTTGGTTAGAGACAAGTTTAGCTGTAGCTAGTATGCTAAATGTCCTAGAGCAAGGCGTGAATCGCATTTCTGAACTTGTTAATGCTGTCAAGGCTTACTCATACATGGATCAATCTCCACTACAGGAGATAACTATTCATGAAGGTATTGAAAGTACACTAACAATTTTAAGCTATAAGCTCAAAAAGCACCGTATCCAGGTAATGCGTGAATATGATGAGAATTTACCTACTATTGAAGGTTATGGAAGTGCGTTAAATCAAGTGTGGACAAATTTGATTGATAACGCTATCGATGCTTTAGTAGATAAAGGTACAATTTGGGTACGTACGTCTAGCGTACAAGATCACGTTGTCGTAGAAATTGCAGACAATGGGCCAGGTATTCCTCCTGAGATTCAATCCCGGATTTTTGATCCATTCTTTACTACTAAGGGCATCGGTGTAGGAACTGGCTTAGGACTAGAAATTGCCTATCGGATTGTAGTAGGTCAGCACAACGGAAATATTCGCTGTTTTTCACAACCGGGTGATACACGTTTTCAGGTGAGTCTGCCTATTCACTCATTTACAGAGAGAAAATGCTTAAAAGTGAATTGAGCAGAATTGATATTTATTGACCACTAATTAAGGTTGTAATTATTACCCATGAAAATTCTCAATCAAGACACAGCAAGAGTCAACTATGCATCCCGCGATCGCTATGGAAAATTAGCATTTTATGTACTGCTGTGGAAAAGAAAAGGTATCTCTCTGTCTCTATTTGATGACTACTGGCGGAATGTACATGGCCCGGTTTGCGCGAGATTACCAAGTCAACACCAATACTGGCAATTTCATTTAGCTCACAACGAAGGTGGTTTTTGGCCTTCTCTAGATGGCATAGATTATCAATCCCCAGAATCAGACCAGTTTGATGGTATTGCCGAGTTAACCTTTACTACAGTTGCTGAACGTCAAACTTGGTTCAATGCTGCAAGCATACTCATGGATGACGAATACAACATTTTTAGCAAAGCTATTGGATACAATACTAACCCTGGTAATTCTTACACTTATGTAGATGCCATTCCTACAGGTGATCCGAATGGAGAATTAGGGGTGATCAAGTTTCACGTCATGGTGAAAAAGGCAGATGGGTTAAGTATAGAAGCATTCCGTAAATACATGACAGATAACTTTGCTGCTGCCATTGTTACGAGTGAGTCTCTGCTTAAATTCCGATTGCATTTGTTTGAAGAAGTCGACAATTCTCGACCAGATGCCCCTGGTGTGGTTCATGTGGAACCGTTAGAAAAGCAATATCAAGCTGCTTTTGAAATTGCTTTTGCTAATCCTTTAGAAATGGCTAGATTTTTTGCTTCTTCTGAGTACCAATCAACTATTAATTCACAGCCATATTACATTAAGCAACTCAATGTTTTTCCAGAAAAAACAGCTTACACTTTTGTCTACGATAGCCAAATGACTTTGGCAGGTCAAAGAAGTTCTACAGTGGCAGAATTAATTACTAATATCGGTGCAATTAATCAACTTAAACAGGAAGTAGTTTTTCTCATGAATAATCAAGTTTCTTTCGCTAATGGTAAACAGAATAATCACTCTGATTTTTCAGTTGCAGATGTCAATATTTCTAGTCAAATTACAAAGCCAAACCACAAAATGATAGAAAGATTTCCCGGAAAAGCTTCAGAATTGGTAACGCGTTTATTTGCCAGAGGTGAAGCCTTTGATTCAGAAGGATTTATTCAATTTTTCACTGACACACCAGTGTATCAGTTTGGTAACTTTGCACCATGTTTTACAAAAGCTGCCATCAAACAATCTGTCGATGCATTCTTCAGTCAAGTTTCGGCTTTGTACCACGAAATTAAAATGATGTGGGAAGTAGGAGATGTAGTGTTTGTAGAAATGGATGTTATTTACTGGCGTAAGGATGGTTCAGTAGTTACATTACCTTGCTGCGACATCTTTCGTTTAGAAGGTGACAAATTCTCAGAGTTACGGATTTTTATGGATGCCAATCCTGTATCTGATGCTAGTATTCTTGTTCCTCAAACTTCTTCTGTACTGACCATTAGTCAAGGACAAAGAGTGTCACCACCAGACACAATGAAAAATTACTTCCTGGAACATGATGAAGGAAAAAATCGGGTAGTCACAGGATTTGCTCCTAAATGGTCACAAATTTCATCTAAATGGTCACTAGTTACAGTGTAAATTGGTCAAATTGCTTGCCTGACAAGTTGTAATTAAAGCAAGCAATAACATACTAATAAGCCAAATTGATGAGGGAAGAAAAAAGTGTAGGAGACGTAGGCGAATTTACTCCTGAAATTACCCACACAATTTCTTTTTGATCTATGCCTTGACATGAGCCATTTATATCCTGAGTCAACAAAAGTGAAGTGATGGAAAATATTCAAAATAGCCTCAGTCGCCGCCATTTATTGTCCTTAGGGGCGAGTACAACAGTCATTTCAATCCTGATCAATCGCATGACTACTGCTCAGACAGTGACTCCTATATGGCAAAAATTTAATTTAGCTTATATCCAACTTTTGTTTGCAACTATCGATCAGATGAAGGTAGAAGAATTTGTCGCTTTCTTTGCAGAAGATGGACAGTTCCGCTTCGGTAATGCTGATACTTTATTCGGCAAGCAAGAGATTCGAGATGCCATAACCGAGTTCTTTTCCTCAATTCAGGGGCTAAGTCACGACATTACAGGAGTCTGGAAGGGGAAATGGGATTTAGGACATGTGGTGAGTGTAGAAGCAAATGTTACATATATTCGCCAAGATGGACAAGTTGTTACACTTCCAGCCACAAGTACCTTGCGATTCAAGGGCAACCTTATCCAAGATTATCGGATCTTTATGGACATCTCTCCAGTATTCGCGTAAGCACTTGTCATAGTAGGATTAATCATGATCGAAAGTATTTTTCATTTCAACGTCAATTGCACAAACTTAGACCGCTCGCTCAGCTTTTATGAAAAGTTAGGTTTCAAAGTTGTACTGGACTTTCAAGAGGGAATGAGTAGCGAACCTATGGCGAAGGCATTTAATATGTCACACGCACAAATCCGAGGAGTCCACTTAATCCTAGAAAATGACCCCACAGGAACTAGAATTGACCTTGTAGAATTTCAAGACCCCAAGACAGAAGGAAAACCCTATCCTCATCTCTACCATACTGGAATTGCTCGGATGTGTTTTCGCACTCAGAATATTAATCAAGTATATGAAAACCTCAAACAACAGGGCGTAAATTTCTTTTCTCAACCGCAAATACTTCCCGGTACTAACGTCACTATTGTTTGCTTTACTGACCCAGATGGAACTGTACTGGAATTACTCGAAGGTAGTTTTTAAACTAGCTTTCATAGTACAGGTTTTAACTGGTGATGGCTGGGCACAATTTTTTATTACACAGTATATAGACATCTCGGACAAAGAAGATAAAAACCTTCTGAACTTAGCTTTTATCTCTCATTTCTAGAGATGTCTCATACCTTCATCAAAATCAAAGCATCAAGAGACTCAACTGATGTTATCAAATCATTGTGATCTGACAATATCTGTATCCGCTCAATAAATCGGGGCGGACTACGATTTAGGGAACGATTTTACGCCATTTGAGGCTGGTCACCGAGCGATTTACCCTAGATTAGTGAGCGCTTACCAATATCTGTATATTTATTTAATCAAAATATTGAATAGCAAATTTGAAACTTATGTATACGCACGGAAGAAAAGAAGGTTGTCGCATTAGTTTAGATTACACCTACAAAAATATGCAAATTGCATACCTGGAGAATGAATTACTGCGAATTGGCATACTACTAGAAAAAGGTGCAGACATCTTTGACTTCACCTACAAGCCTCACGATTTAGATTTCATGTGGCAATCACCAATTCATATGCGTCGTCCCTTTGTTGCTACTAGTGCACTACCCGAAGGAGCTTTTCATGATAACTACTATGGTGGTTGGCAGGAAATACTACCATCAGCAGGATGGTCAGCAGAACCTTATATGGGTGTTTTTCAAGGTTTACATGGTGAATTAGCACTCCTCCCTTTTGAAGCAAGTATTTTTGAAGACACTCAAGAACAAGTCACTTTATACACTCGTGTACATCTTTACCGTTCACCGTTAATGCTTGAGCGCAAGATGTCACTCAAACGCGGTATTGCGGCTTTGTTTATTCACGAACGTCTTGTTAATGAATCAATGGGTGAATTTGCTATCATGTGGGGTCATCATCCTGCAATTGGAGAGCCATTCCTGGATGATAGTTGTATAGTTCAGACTCCAGCGGCCAAAGTTGAGGTGATGGCTTACCATCAAAATGGCTTATGGGAACCAGGAGGAGATTATGATTTCCCCAAAGTGAAAAACCGACGTACTGGTGTTACACAAGACATTACCTCTATTCTTTCTAAGGAAACTCAATCGGTTGATGTGGTTTTTTTCAAAGAATTAACCGAAGGTTGGTACAGTTTAACCAATCAAAGAAAAGGTGTAGGCTTCGGCATGGTTTGGGATAAAGATCTATTTAAATATCTTTGGATGTGGCAGGTTTACGGTGGACACACTGATTATCCTTGGTATGGACGTACATATAATTGCGCTCTTGAGCCATTTACCAGTTTTCCTCCTTCTGGGATCAAAAATGCTGTTAAAAACGGTACAGCATTGACAATGAAGCCAGGCGCTGTGATTGAAACAGAATTAGTTGCTGTTGCTTACGAAGGAGAAAGTGTAAAACGTATTACTCCAGATGGAGTTGTGGAGCAATAGTTAGGGAAGCAAGTTATTTTTTGAGCAGTGATTTGAAAGTATTAGATGAGCGTTGATGTAATTTATGAGTTCGTTGTCCGATCAAAACACTCATGAAAACGATCGCAATGCCCATCAATTGAATTGGTGTTAATGTTTGATGTAGTAACACAAATCCAATGAGGGTTGCCACTACAGGACTGATCAACCCTAGATATGAAACAGACGATGCTTTAAGTTTATCAATGCCTCGAAACCACAGCACATAAGCAGCTCCAGTGCCGATCAAACCCAGGTAAACAAAGCCTAATAAGTTAGTTGTGGAAACATGAGTGATCGGCCCTTCAATGACTAAGGCGATGGGTAGCAGAAAAATTCCGCCTACTACTAACTGCCATGCAGTAAAAACAAGTAAAGAAACTGAGCGTTTCCACTTTTTGACTAGCACTGTTCCCAAACCCATTGTGGCAGATCCGGCGATCGCAGCAACAATACCAACAATATCAAGGCGCGCACTAGGGCCAAGAACCAACAACCCGACACCTACAGCGCCAGCGATCGCCGCGATGATAGATAGCCCAGACGGTTTTTCATGCAAGATAATCCAGGAAAACAACACGACTAATAAAGGCTGAATCGCCCCTGCTGTGGCAGCAACACCACCTGGAAGGCGATAAGCAGCTATGAATAATAGTGCTTGAAAGATGCCGATGTTGAGGCTACCTAAGACCAAAATACGCCACCACCAAATACCTCTAGGCAGTTGTCTTAACCATGCTGTCAGCAAAATACCAATCGGCAGTGATCTTAATGCCGCCACCAATAGCGGATGGTTAGGCGGCAGAAGTTCAGTTGCTACAACATAAGTCGTTCCCCAAGTCACTGGTGCTAGAGCAGTCAACAAAATATCAGACAAGCGAACAGTAACTGGTTTCATTTTTTAGCAGCAACTAAAGAAACTCCGATAATGACAAAGACGATTCCTATGATGCGTAATGGACTAGCTGGGTATTTGGTCAGCCCAATTGCACCATAGTGATCAAGAAAAAGTGCCGCTATCATTTGACCTGCGATCGTCAGTGAAAGTGCAAGTGCAGCCCCGATCTTAGGTGTGGCAAAAATAGTTGCCCAAACATATAAAGTACCCAAACAACCACCAACCCACATCCACCAAGATGTTTGAACAAGGGAGGTTGCAGCAGGAATCGGATACTGCGCGAAAAAACAGATAGTCAGCGATGTTAATGTACCTGCAAGGTATGAAATGAATGTAACTTGCATTGGCTCACCAACATAACGTCGCAACAGCGTATTCAGAGCAATTTGAACAGGTAGAATGGCGCCTCCAGCAAGTGCCACAAACAGATAAATCGAGCGTTCATTCATCCTGATACCTCTTATTTTGCTGATCCTGAAGTGAATATACTCTGAAAAATTACAGATGCGATAGTTTATCAATCGCGCTCACCAATTTGCTAATGCCTGTAATCTTCAGCAAACTATAATGATCAACTTTGAGGTTGATGAGCGTCGGAGTCTTTTTAAAGTATTCACTATGACTTTCAAGAAACGAGTAATCATCACCATCCGCCTTAAAAATAGTTATGGGTGCAATGATTTGCCTCTCAGTTAGTTCACGGAATGTGTACTTGGCTTCATATGTCATCTGTACAATTTTCATGATTCGTTCTACCAGATCCAAATCCAGCTTTTTGTATCTGGAAATAAATGACGCAAAGCTTTCTTCATCCTTGGCAACCTGCAAACACTCCTCTAGTGCAGGGCCAGTGATAGTGCTGGCAAAAACCGAGAACAGAATTGTCACATAGGCTTTGTTGGTGAATACAGATTGATTGCCATGAATAGATTCGCTCTTAGTTCGCACCTTTGGTGATCCCGGAGCGAGCAAAAAGAGATTTTCCACATGCTCACCGGACTGCTCAAGCTGATAGGCAGCTTCAAAAGCCACCCGTGCACCAAAGGAATATCCCCAGAGTGTATAGGGGCCGACTGGTTGAATCCGTTTTATTTCCTTAATGTCTTCTGCTGCCATCTCGCTAATGGTGACAAACGGCTTCTCGCCTTCGTTGATTCCATAAGCTTGGACACCGTAAAAGGGTCGATTGAGATTGATTTTCTCTGCCAGTAACCTCAAATTCATAGGGTAGCCACCAAGTCCAGGCCAGCAATAGACAGGATGCTTTACTCCTGTAGCCGATAGACGTACTAGACGTGAAGAAACTTCAACTTCATCATTATCGACCCTATGAGCAAGTTTCTCGATGCTTGGAGCTTCAAACAAAGCATGTAAAGGCAAGTTACAATGAAACTCTTTGTTGATCGCATTGATGATTCTCACAGCAATCAGTGAATTGCCACCGGATTCAAAGAAATCATCACATATCGAGACAGAATCCCACTTCATCGCCTTCTTCCAAATTTCACCTATACGCTGTTCAGTATTTGTACGAGGTGTGATTATAGGTCGTTGTACTATTTCAATATTCACTTTGTCCGAGGCTGCTAGTGCTTTAACGTCGATTTTGCCATTAGCAGTCAGTGGTAACTTATCTATGATAATGATGTTGTTAGGCATCATGTAATCAGGCAAAAAGTTACGTAAATCCTCTTTAATCAACTCTGCTGGGCCTTTCATCTGAACCGAGTCTTCTTTCATCCCCTCGCTGATTAACTGCTCGTCACTCACGCGACCACCAATACAGAAGTAAGAAGGGCCTGGTTCTTCATGACTGGCTTTGAGTATTTTTGTTATCTGTTTTGCCGAAGGAAGATCGTTACCAGTTTCAGAGCTATATCCTGATGACAAGAAACCAAAATTAAGATCGTTCATCTGCAAATGTTGAAGCTTCCTACCTAGTGCGAAATAATTTGCCCATTTGCAACTACTTCTACCAATCATTGTGATGCCAAAACTTCCCTGGTCGTAGGTTAGCTGATTAATAGCTATGACATTCCTCTTGAGAATGATATCGTCTGAAATTTTTTCCAAACCACTATCTTTGTATTTATATAAGCCCGCAGGTAAATCAGCAATTTTTCCAGGATGACTTTGCACATAAATATCGACTGGTTCAATTGACCATTCCTTAGCCTCAGACACTACATCAAAAGTACCGAGATAATAATAATACTCGTCTGCACACACTACTTTATCCTTGACATCGGGCGTATATTCAGCATCTCCGATGCTCAGGTTATATGCTGGCAGAACCTTATCAAATAGACCTAAGATGTGGCCAGTTTCAATTTCGAGTACCTCTTGAATATTATTCTTATAAACTAACTCGATAGCTTTTCTCTTGCCAATGAAATGGAGTTTGATGCGGGTTTTTTCTGTACTATCTATTTCATTTAAGAGTACTAATTGATGATATCCTGGATGATAATAATAATAACCGGACTTTAACCCAGCTATGTTAACTAATTCCAGATACATTTGCGTTGCATACAATGCACCTGGTGATGCGTAACCATACTTTGGTAATAGACGCTCATCGCTATGAAATGGCCCGAAATATCTTAAAATATCACCTAATTCGGTGAAGCTCAACGTTTCCAAGTTACGAGAATCGGCTAATTTGTCAGTTTTAGCACCAGTGATTTGTTGAGCGAGTAACTGCATAATATCAGCTTTGTGGACAGAACCTCCCTCGAACAAACGGTATGATTTCCGAGCAAAAGCTAATCGCCGCTGTTCCTCAGTCGGTGTTTTACCTGGAAGATCAATCTCTATTTGACCGGGTACACAATTTTCTTCGTCAATATCCCTATATCCGAGATTTGACAATTGAGCTTTAACTTGAAGTTTGTTTTTCTTAGATACATGGTGTTCACTGTAAATACCCTGGTCCATCACAGCTGCTTGCTTAGGACTCAATTCAATACACGCAATCAAATCAGAGTATCCAGTACGGGAATTTTTCTTAACTAAAACAGCCGCATTCTTAACCCAGTCATGCTTCTCAATTGCCACCTTGACTTCGTCCAGCTCAATCCGAAACCCTCTAAGTTTCACTTGATTGTCTACCCGGCCGACAAATTGAACAGTACGATCTGCATTCCAATAAACTAAGTCGCCAGTCTTGTAAAGTTTGGTACTTCCAGAGTTACTCGAAAACAAGTGGTTGACAAACCTTTCCTTGCTCAAGTCTGGTCGATTAATGTATCCACGTGTCAGCTGAACACCACCGATGTATAGCTCACCGGGTTCTCCAACTTGTGCTAGCGATTGATCGCTATTGAAAATATAAAACTGAGTGTTATGAACAGGAGCACCGATAGGGATTGCTTCGGAGTAATCAGCAATTTTGTTGTGATCAATCTTAAAAGCGGAAGCATTAATTGTGCATTCGCTGGGGCCATAAACATTAATTAAGTCGCATTTTGGTAAGACTTCGAGACATTGTAGTGCGAGTTTTTTTGATAGAATTTCGCCACCGCTGAATATTTGTGTTAGTGACTGACAATTGTGGAATAATTCAGTGTCAATCAGAGCTTGTAACAGTGTAGGAACGCATTGCAAAGTCGTTACATCATGCCGGATAATCGACTCAATTAATTGTTCTGAATCTTTATAGACTCCAGGACGGCTCATAATCACTTTACTACCACAACATGACGCTAGCATCTCCCATTGGGCTGCGTCAAAACTCATGGGTGTTTTTTGGAAAATAACTTTGCTCTGATTTAACTGGTAAACATCTCGCATCCAATTCATTTGGTTAACGATGCTGCGATGTTCAATCATCACACCTTTCGGTTTACCTGTACTTCCAGAGGTATATATGACATAAGCTAAGTTGTTTGCGCTTGGACGTGGGAATAGTCCATTCTGTCTATTGGTAACAGATGGTATTTTAAAGTCTTCGGCTTCTTCGAGGGTAACAATTTGCGTACCTGGAGGCACTAGTTCGGCCAATCTTGCCCGTAGCTTTTCTTGTGAAAACACAATTTTCACACCTGCATCTTCAACCATATATCTCAATCGGTCTTCAGGGTATTCTGGTGATAATGGCAAATAAGCGCTGCCTGAGAACAAAATACCCCAAATTCCAATAATCAATTCCAGTGACGGTTCAAGAAAAATACCTACACATTCATCAACAGCAGCACCAAGATGCTGAAGATACAAACCCAAATGTGAACTGATTTCAGAAAGTTCTCGATAAGTTATACATTCAGGATCGCAATGATCACAGATAACAGCTTCTTTGTCAGGTTGAGCCTGCACTTGCTCTCGAAACAAGTCAATCAGAGACTTCGTCATCGAATCTGCTGAATTTGTGTTACCAAGCTGTTTAATAGTCAAATCTTCAGTTTGCATAATTGCTCTCTAATTGTTTTCAAGAATTTTTCGTTTCATTTGAGTAGAGATATGTTCGACGAAAAATTTTGCTGATGCGGTTGGCATAGATGCAGCAGCCGTAAGCATAGCAACGAAAAAACAGGTTTTATTGGTAATTTAGCGATGTAATTGATAATTAAACCCCAATTTCATGTTTTTGCGTTACTCCCCTCATTTATGGGGTTATTCTCCTTAGGAGATAACAGTAGAAATTTTAGGTACAAAAAAGCTAGATGAATAATTGAACACTTTTCGTCTTTCAGTGTTTCAAGTTAGGCAAGTTTTAGCCAGAGACAATCATGAATTTAAAGATTAACTTAAGTAACTCAGCGGCTATATAGGATTACAAGTTGCTCCTTAACCAGGGAGGCCGCATCTAAATTGCTCTTGATCACAACGGAAGTTAAGAACTAACGAAAACATCGGGATTTCGCGTTTAATTATTTTTTACGATTTCATCATCAGTGATAAAGTCGCATCACACCTGATTTTTTTTGTCAAGCACCTTCTCAAATCTTCTGGACAACTACTTCACAAGCTTAACTTATGACTAATGGCAATTACCTTCACTTCTTACAGATGTTCCGTTGTTCAAACAACCTCTTAAGTTTTTCCTTAAGTTATTGATCTTCGATACTCAAAAACTGAAAAAAAGTAAACAATTACTTAACTTCTGGTTTCAACAAATTTATGTATCTCCAGAAGCAGTAGCTATCCATAACCCACACAAGGTTACGAAAGTAATATTTGACGCTTAGTGTTTTGTCTTTTATGCTCACGAACATCCAAAATATTAGAGCTATGTTTTTGATTCTCAAGACAATAGAGTCTATTTGATGCAAATTTCGTAATTCACTTCTGTCTTAAATACCAAGCAATTAACTTAGTCAACACGTTCCCAATTACAGAAATAAAAGATGAAAACTATATCCAACAACAATTCTCACAATAACTCGTATTACGAGTTACTAACGCCAGACAATGCAGTCATGCTGCTCATTGATCACCAAGTTGGAACTATGAACTTTGGCATTGCTGACATTGATGCATTACATCTAAAAAATCAAACATTATGGCTAGCAGAAGCAGCAAAAATCTTTAATTTACCTGTTATCCTCACTACAAGTAATCCCAAGGGTGCGAACGGGCCTCTGTTTCCAGAACTATTAGAAATATTTCCAGATATGCCCGTAATTGATCGCGTTCGGATTAACGCTTGGCATGATCCTAACTTTGTAGAAGCAGTTCAACAAACTGGCCGCCAAAAACTAATTATGGCTGGAGTAACAGCAGATGTATGTTTAACATTCCCTGCTATCAGTGCTGTGGAAAATGGCTACGATGTTTATGCAGTGATGGATGCTTCTGGAACAGTCAATCAACAGGCTTTGTATGCATCTATGTTTCGGATGAGTCAAGCAGGAGTGAAAATCGCTAATACCAACATGGTAATCGCTGAAATTTTATCAGATTGGTCAAGTGCTTTTGCACCTGCTTTAGGAAAACTGTATGCCCAGCGAATGCCTAATTTTGGTTTGATTACTGCCCACATGAACTATCTCGTTCAACATGCATAGTCAAGTTTTATCTATTTGCCCGTACATTGAAATTCAATAGAAATAGCGAGTGAACATAATGAATAACAACAAAGAAATTCTGACTACAGATGCAGGTATTCCTGTTGGTAATAACCAAAACTCGTTGACCGCAGGTGAATACGGCCCAGTCTTGATGCAAGACTTTCATCTCATTGAAAAAATGGCACATTTCAACCGGGAACGCATTCCTGAAAGAGCCGTTCACGCTAAAGGATCGGGTGCTTATGGCACATTTACTGTGACTAATGATATTACTGCATATACACAGGCGAAACTGTTTTCGGAAATTGGCAAACAAACGAAGGTACTTGCACGATTTTCTACAGTTGCAGGTGAACGGGGTGCAGCAGATGCGGAACGAGATGTTCGGGGATTTGCAGTTAAGTTTTATACTGAAGAAGGCAATTGGGATCTAGTCGGAAACAATACTCCAGTTTTCTTTGTGCGTGATCCCATGAAGTTTGGCGATTTTATTCACACCCAAAAACGTGATCCAAAAACTAATCTCCGCAATGCCACGAGTATGTGGGATTTTTGGTCACTATCACCAGAAAGTTTACATCAATTGACCATTTTATTTAGCGATCGCGGATTGCCCAAGAGTTATCGTTGTATGAATGGTTATGGTAGCCATACCTTCAGTTTGATTAACGCAGCAAATCAACGCTTCTGGGTTAAGTTTCACTTTAAAACTATGCAGGGGCATAAGTATCTCACCAATGAAGAAGCAGCAAAGATGGTGGGAGAGGATCGTGAGAGCGCACAGCGCGACTTATTTTATGCAATTGAGCAAGGTGAATACCCACAGTGGCGGTTACATGTGCAAATTATGCCGGAAGCTGATGCTGATCAAACGCCTTACAATGCTTTCGATTTAACTAAAGTATGGCCACACAAAGATTATCCGTTGATTGAAGTTGGTATACTTCAACTTAATCACAATCCAGAAAATTATTTTGCAGAAATTGAACAAGCTGCTTTTTCTCCCTCTAATGTTGTACCAGGAATTTCCTTTAGTCCCGACAGAATGCTGCAAGCACGTATTTTGTCTTATCCAGATGCACACCGCTACCGATTGGGAGTGAACTATGAACACTTGCCAGTTAATTGCCCACATGCCACTAGAACATACAATTATCATCGTGACGGTATGATGCGTTTTGATGACAATGGTGGAGGCTCGGTCAACTATGAGCCAAACAGCTTTGGAGGCCCAGTTGCAGATCCACACTTCCAAGAACCGCCATTGAAGATTGCTGGTGATGCTGACCGTTACGATCATCGTGTTGGCAATGAAGATTATCACCAGGCTGGCAATCTTTTTAGGTTACTACCAGAAGACGAAAAACAACGACTTTTTCAAAATATTGCCACAGCTATGCAGGGTGTACCGCAATTTATCATTGAGAGACAACTGGCACATTTTACTCAAGCAGATCCAGCTTATGGAGAAGGAGTTGCTAAAGCCCTTGGTCTTTTAACTAAAGCATAATCAGCTTGCAGGGAACAGGAAAAATGTTTCCCATGAGTGGCAATTATCTTCCTGTTTCCTGATTATTTTTACTATTTATATTACCTATTTTATATGATAAAAGATTGAAATATATTAAATAATTGTACAAACAATTGATTGAAGATGTTTAATTATTAATATTTGTAGATTTTGTGATTCCATGAAAAAAAATAGTGAACAAACTGTTGTTGTCAAAGGAGCAATACCAAAAACTTTAAAGCTTCAGTTTAAAGTCATGTGTGTACAAAAAGAGTTAGAAATGAGTGAGGTTTTAGAACATTTAATCCGGCAATGGATACAAGCTAATGCACCCATTACTGAATTATTTCCTGATTTATCTAATGAAGAAAATGAAGATGTTAGAGGATATATCCCCAAATCTTTAAAGCTACAATTCAAATATATCTGCACTCAAAAACGGGTAATGATTCGTTCAATTTTATACTTGCTCATTAAGCAGTGGGTAGATAATGAAGCAATCTCATAACTAAAATTATCCTTAATTTATCATACCAACTTTAAATTTAGAAAGAAAAAACAGTTCGTAAAGTTCCCGTAATAATTGTGCTATTTGCATCTTGGTTGGCAGGATTAACAATCACTTGAATCAAAGGAGTAACTCGAATGCGATCGCTCACCGCAAAGTTATAAAAACCTTCAAAATTAGTTTGTGTATTATTACCAATCTCACTAGCAATAAAGGGTTGACCTGCGGCAATTCCCGCCGTAGCACCTGGAAGAAACAAGTCTCGCATTACCATTCCTGCCATCCAGTAATTAGGTTGAATGTGATCGAAGGTAGTATTGTGATAACTGCCATAGCCATAACGACCAAATATGGCAAATTTTGACGAAACAGTGAACTCGAAATTAACTCCCAATACGTCGTAGCGGTTATTAAATATTTCACCACCACTATACTGAAAACGCATTGCCAATGTGTTTGTAGGCGCATATTCCAGTTCTACAGTACTTTGATAGGTGTCACCAAATAAACCTTGTTGACCACCACTAACGGGATATAACAGGCGAGCAAACGGTGCCACTCCCCTAATAGGTTCTTGATTGCTGGGATTGGCGGCGGCCGCGGCAGCATACAACGCCCTGACCGAAAATGCTTGATTTCCTGGTTTCCAGTCAATTGCTACACCAGCACTAGGGCCATTCACAGGAAAGAGAATGTAGTTGTTAACAAAGGCCAAGGTGCTAAAGTCTCGAAAACTTAAAGAAGCGTAGCTGTTGCGGTCAATATAATCTGTAGTCCGAATGTCTGGCCCCACTGACACACGCAAGTTTTGCCAAGGTTGAAAAGTGTAATATAATCTCCCTAACCCCAAGTTATTATCGCTGATTGGTTTGACAGCGTAGTCTAAAGTACTACCAAAAGATGGTTCTAAAAATCCGGCTGCATTATTAATACCATTGTTGCTACCTGCATCAATCCGAATTTTTAATTGGTCTGTGCCAGAAAAGCTAGTATTCAAGTCTAAAGCCACTCGATAAAGCACAGTAGCATTGGGAGCAAAACTAGCAATTTCTTGACCAGTGGGGCTAATGATGCTGTCTCCATTAAATCCTCCAGTATTGACCGCCATGATTACTTGACCTGTCAACTTAGTGGTTGTGGAGAATTGATTTGCTTCTATTTGGGCAGTTTGAGCTTCTAAGGTATCTAAACGGCTTTGCAGCAATGTTATTTCTGGGGCAAATTCATTTTGCAGACGCTGAATCATCACTAAATCATGGCCGTTGATTAAGTTAGAATTAGCTGTTGCTATCAATTCATTGATTCGCATCAAACAAGCATTTAAACCTGCGGCAAACTCATATCTGCTTAAGGCGCGATTACCTCGGTACACATTATCTGGATACCCAGCAATGCAACCATATCGCTCAACCAATGATTGCAACGATTGAAAAGCCCAATCTGTAGGTTGTACATCTTCTAGTTGCGATACAGAGGTGAGTTGCGCTGTTGTGTCATTTTCTGTAGTTCCGGCTAAAGCGGGAATATTGAGAGTAATTAAACTTAAGACACTCACCAAACAAGTGCTAAGGGATTTCCAAATAAATAAATGTCCAATCGCTTTTGAAACTCTTGGAGAAAGAATCTGATTATTATCTTCGCTCTCACTCATTGGATAATTTAATTTCTGGAAGTCCCTAAGTGAAACAATAGTGAAATGCATCTTCCATGTTTGTAATATTGATATTGAGAAAACTACTTTGAAGGACTAGTATTCAAAGTTACTAATTGCTGTTTCATACTCAAAAGTATCACGGCTACAAGAAACATGAAAGCTCCAGTGAGACTGTAGGTGTTGTTGAAACCAAGTTTTTGGCTTAATGGTTGACTAATGATTGGGGATAAAAATTGCCCTAAAAAAAAGAATGTAGTCAGTCCACCTAAAGCACGTCCACGGATAGCATCTGGTACTAAAGCAGATAGCCAGACAGTAAAGTTAGGCATGACTAAACCTAACCCCATACCTGCAATAGCTAAACCGATAAATGCTTGAGTATAAGTGCTGACTACACCTATGGCAATATAACCAATTCCAAATAATGCAAAACTCAGTGTCAAGATAGCGGTAAAGTTTAAATGTGCTTTGACTTTTCCATAGGCGATCGCAGTCAAACCACTAAACAAAGTTGTGAAGGCGATCGCCAGTCCACTTTGGGATGCACTAGTATTGGCTAAGGACTGGAGATAAAAGGGCAGTTGAACAATAATTAAGTAGAAAACTATCTGGGATACCAGCGCACTACCATAAATTAATATCAGCAGTTTGATGGGTACTCGAGTAGCCTGTTGTCTAATATCAGATGTTGTGGTGTCAATGCGAGTTGGTTCATATAGCACGAATACAACCAAAGGCAGGATCAGTAAAGCCAACAGATAAATTAAAAAAGGCATTCGCCAATTGATATCTGCAAGAAAGCCGCCACTAGATAAAAATAACACTCCTCCCAAATTCATAAAGGCGGCTTGTAAACCCATATATTTCGCTCGTGCTTGGCCTACATAGTAATCTGCAATCAAGGTTGTTGTACTTGTCATAATGCCAGCAACTGTCAAACCTAGCAATGCACGACCAATTAAAATCTGACCCAAAGAACTTAAGATAAAGCCAGAACTACCTGCTAATCCATAAATTAAAACTGAAATTACCAACAGAGATTTACGACCAAAGCGATCTACAATTAATCCTGCCAGAGGCGCACCAATAACTATGAATAAAGCCGGAATAGTCAAAATCAATCTGACCCAGTAATCCGCATTCATCATATCAGAGAAGTAAGCGCGCATGGCTGGCAGTGAAGGTGCGATCGTTGCACCTGACATCACAGTTAATGTACTAGTTATCAGTAAAGTAATTGTGATGAGTGGGGAATTAGAGTTTGGTTTTTTCATAGATTAAAAATTTGATTTCATTGCATATCAAGTAACAAATTTGTGCATAAAAGGGCAATGTAAAAGTAAACTCGTCAACCATTGCCCTGATATACAGCAGTATTACCAATGATTTACTATATCTTTAATTTCTCGGCGAGCATTCTCCAGAGATTGAACACGTGCATCATCACCCATTGCTAGATTATCTGCATGGATAAAGGTAATATCTGTGACGCCAATTAAACCAAATATTGTGCGAATAAAAGGTTCTTGAAAGTCAAATTGTGCCGCAGGAGTTCCCTGTGTATAGCTGCCACCTCTAGCAGTAATCACCAGCATTTTCTTGTTTTTAACTAACCCATCATATCCACCTTGTTCATTGACGACAAATGTGCGTCTCACGCGAACAATTTGATCGATGTATGCCTTAAAGTTAGATGGCACATTGAAGTTATACATAGGAACACCAAAAACATAGCGATCGGCGGCTAAAAATTCATCAATTAACTCATCTGAAATTTTTATTGCTGCTGCTAATTCTGGTGTGTGTGAATCTGGTGAGCTAAAAGAAGCTGCAATCCAAGGTTCATCAACCGCAGGTATTAATTGATGTCCTATATCTCGATATATGACATGATCTTGAGGATAATTTTCTTGCCATTCGGAAATTAATTCAGTGGTAAGTTGACGAGAAATTGAACGTGCATCACGTGGACTAGTATCAAGATGCAAAACAGTAGTCATAAATTATACTCCTTAGTTCTTTGCGATTTAGACAAAAACAAACAAGAAAACTATTGTTTAAAATGCTGCTGCCCCTACTTCTGCTACAGTGTGGTCTTGTTCACCCGAACCACCACTAACGCCAATAGCTCCCACTACAGTGCCGTTTCTCTTTAAGGGAATACCACCTGCAAAAATCATGATTTTGCCGTCATTCGACGCATGGATACCGAAAAATTGACCCCCAGATTGACAATGTTCAGCCAAGTCTTTAGTAGGTAGGTCAAAAGATCTGGAGGTGTAAGCCTTCTTAATAGAAATGTCAATACTTCCTAGCCAGGCTCCGTCCATACGCACATGAGCGACCAAGTTTCCTCCAGTATCAACCACCGCAATATTCATAGGTTGACCGATAGCGATCGCTTTTTTTTCAGCATGAGCAATGATCCGACGCGCATCATTGAGTGTCACCATAGTAAATCCTTGATTAATACAGATTTGAACTACCAGGATTCAAGTTGAGCTGTTAAACCACCATCTACAAAGAGTTCTGTACCAGTAATGAAAGAAGCATCATCACTAGCGAAGAAGGCGACAGCACAACCAATATCCTCCGGGGTACCGATACGTTTCATCACCTGCCGTTGTTCAACCACACGCTGTTGCTGATCTGGATCATCGTAACCATCGAAGATGCTTTGAATTAAAGGCGTCAACACCCAACCAGGCGAAATGGTATTGACTCGAATAGTCGGCCCATAATCAATGGCCATGTTGCGTGTTAAAGCAGTCATTCCACCTTTTGAGGCTGCGTAAGGAGCAACACCGTTAACCGTAGCATGGGAATGTACGGATGAAATATTAATGATTGCACCTTTACCTATAGCCTGCATATGAGGGATGGTGTACTTAGAACAAAAAAATGCGCCTTTGAGGTCAATTGCCAAACAGCGATCCCATTCCTCACTAGTAGTATCTAATACAGATTTATAGATACCAACGCCAGCATTATTGACCAAAATATCAATTTGACCATAGGTATCTAAGGTTGTTTGTACCATTTTTTTGACTTGCTGTTCATTAGATACATCGCAAGGAACAAATATGGCTTGACCACCTTTTTGCCGAATATCTTCAGCAGCCTGGTTGCCATCTTGAACATTGCGAGCAACAATAGCAATTTTGGCTCCCTCTCGAGACAAAACTGTAGCAATTCCCAAGCCAATGCCCTTAGAAGCACCAGTGATAATGGCAACTTTATCTTTGAGCCGCATGGTTTGGATTCCTTAATCAATAAGTTTTGTTCGTTACTTAGTTTTCTAGTTTCTGCTAGTTTTAGCCAGCGAAAATCGTTGAGTTAAGGAACAACTTA
The DNA here is from genome assembly GCF_963920895.1 of Anabaena sp. CCY 9613. Lineage (NCBI taxonomy): Bacteria > Bacillati > Cyanobacteriota > Cyanophyceae > Nostocales > Nostocaceae > Anabaena > Anabaena sp. CCY 9613. The sequence goes on along the minus strand of NZ_CAWUDE010000009.1, from coordinate 195,181 downwards.
AGTTTTTAGTGCTACAAAAGTTTCGTATTCAAACATGAAAACGGTAAACACCCAGGATTAGCAGATGCCCATTCGTTATTGAGAAATAACATCAAATACTTTCTTACCCTTGTGATAACTGCCAACACTTATACTGAGATTTTCCGAAATCTCCCGAATCACAGGTTTACCTTTAATTAATTGAGAGGCATTCTTATTTAACGAAGTATTCAAATTTGAACACTTCGATTGATTCAAACAAGGTTTCAAATTCCCTGTTTGGGTATCACGGTGCCAAAATAGCGACAAACTCACCTCTATAGATTACGGCAATGCGATCGCTCATGGCCATCACTTCTTCTAACTCAGTAGAAATATACAAGATTGCGGCGCCGCGATCGCTATTTTAAATCCTTCCCCACTGGTTGGTGTCGGAGGTTGACTACTGCACGCTTTTAGCAATAGGCTAGTAGCAAAAGTTGCTGAACCATACAAAACAAATTTACGCCGACTAAAATTTATTGCCATACACTGCCTTCTACACACCAAAGTCAAGACTGTGACGATCACATTTAAATTAGAGAGATTACTCCTGTTTGGCAATTTGGGCTTTTGCTTGCTGCCATAAAGACTCTAATTCATCCAAACTGTAATCAGATAAGGGGCGATCAACAACTGCTTCCATCTTTTGTAATCGTTGCACAAAACGCTGATTTGTCCCCTGTAACGCCGCACTAGGGTCAAGATTATGCCAACGCGCCAGTTGCATGATCGCAAATAATAAATCCCCCAACTCCGCTTGTTGTCGTTCCGGTGTTTCCTCAGCCAAAGCCTGTTGAAACTCTCCCAACTCTTCGTGAAACTTAGCCCAAACTCCATCAATATTTTCCCACTCAAACCCCACAGCCGCAGCCTTTTCGGAAATCTTCATCGCCGCCATTAACGGAGGAAGAGTCCGGCCATAACGACCAAGTTTAGTGCTAAGTTGATGCTTCTCTGGAATTTCTGCCTTTTCCGTCGCCTTAATCGCCTCCCAATTTTGCCGCACCTCATCCACATTTTGCACCGACACATCACCAAACACATGGGGATGACGACGAATCAACTTTTGGGAAATTCCTCTAGCTACCTCCGCCATGCCAAATAAACCAGATTCCCCAGCAATTTGGGCTTGTAAAACCACCTGTAATAATAAATCCCCCAACTCCTCTGCGATCGCCTCCTGTTCACCTCCTTGAATCGCATCCACCACCTCATAAGCCTCCTCAATCACATAAGGCGTCAAACTTTGGGGCGTTTGTGCTAAATCCCAAGGACAACCCCCATCAGGCGATCGCAACCTAGCCACCACTTCAATCAACTCTTGTAAAGCCGCCAAACTCTCATCCATAAAAAACCTCTGCGTTCAAAAATTACCTTTTCCTCCTCCTCGGAGCTTTCTTCACCTTCCCACGAGGAAGTAAACTCCGAACTCCTTGTTTTTGCACCCGTTTATAAGCCGAACCTCCCCAGTCGCTGAGAGAATGACTCATAGCACCGAGTTCCAAACCCAAAAACAAAGCCAGGTATTCAGTACTGTAAACCACAAGCGATCGCCCCAAAGCTACACCCAAATCCTGCCAAGTCAAAGCCAAAAGTCCCAGTTTTTCCCCAATCACCAAAATCACAATCGCTACAATCGCCAGCAAACAACCCAGATAAATTACCCGTACAGTTGTGCCAATAATCGGCCCGTGAGAAATCACAGAACGATGGCGGAGATTTTTTTGATAAGGTAACCAAATACAGCGCAAAAAGCCCCAGCGTTGGAACTGACGCGAGTAAATATCCAAATCGGGGCCAAACATCAAACCGCTAAACATAAACCCACTAGCAACCAACAACGTTAAATTGCTATTGCGAGTTTGCCATAAAGTTGCACCAGCGATTAACGGCAGAGTATATAAAGTGATGCGATCGTGCGTTCGACCAGAGGGCATTTGCAGTGCTAAGTGCTGATTACTGAGTGATTATAAGATAAAAAAATATTTTTCCCAAAATGACTTGCGCCCTGAGAAATATTTTGCTATATTGTTTAATTGTGAGCGCAAACGCAAACGTAAGTGGGTGGTTAGCTCAGTTGGTAGAGCGCCTGCCTTACAAGCAGGATGTCATCAGTTCGAGTCTGGTACTACCCATATATTAAAAAGTCGTCTTTATGGCGGCTTTTTTAATCTTACCCATAAGTTTGCCGCGATGGTAAGCTTATGGTTATAATAGAATCCGGCAAATTTATGGTTCCAGCTTGTGAAGCGTAGTAGGTAAAACTATACGGCTTATGTGAGTTGGAGTCTGGAAAGGCGTAAATACGTCAACATAGCTAAACATGTTGGCTAAATCACAGCCTGAAACCCTTGCTATCGCTTGGGCATTTTTAATTCACATAAGGCGTACTATAACAGCTGATAAACCAACCTCACGTCGTGCATCATCAAAAAGCAGCATGTACTTTTTTATATCTAAAACACTCCGGATTTTTCATTAATTCACAAACGCGAGCTTCTGTTGGATAGACACCCTGAGCATTAACGCTAAGGACAATATCTCTAACATCATTGCACAATCTCTCTATGCTTTTGAGACGACAAGCTTTATTGTAATCACGACATTTAGCATAAATAGCACTACACAAATCTGGAAAATGTCTAAAAATAGTTCTGTTGTGATGACCTAAACACTTTGCAAATTCTTCCATTGTTGGTGGTTCTTCATTATCTGCAAGTATTGCTAATAAAGCATCTTTTACTTTATGTTGGTCGAAAACTTTATGGTAGTTGTAAAAACGTTTTCAACCACTCCTGTTTACTGATGCCATACTCCTCAATAATTATAGATTCACTCTGTTTACAAATTCAGCAAAATGGCGGCAATATAATGATTTGTAACTAAAGATTAAGTGTCATCGAAAGCCATCACAAAAAATGCTGGAAAATAGTTGACGCAGCGGTTACCCCTTTGGGGTAAGATAAATTTTCTTTCGCCTATGAGTACCACGACCTACGACCTAATTGCCAAGCTCTGGAATCTCTGTAACGTCCTCAAAGATGATGGCGTGACGTATCACCAATACGTCATTGAACTAACGTACCTGCTGTTTCTGAAGATGGCGAAGGAGACCCGTACAGAAAACCTGCTTCCAGAGGGTTACCGCTGGGACGATCTGGAAGGCAAAGCAGCAAATGAACGTCTGGATTTTTACAAACTGCTGTTGATCCACCTTGGTAGTCGCGGTTCCACGCTTGTTAAAGAAATTTTTGCCAACGCCAATTCCTCTATCAATAAGCCCAATACACTTTCTACACTAGTTACTGAGATTGACAAGCTTGACTGGTACAGCGCCCGGCAAGAAGGACTGGGCGACGTGTATGAAGGGTTGCTGGAAAAGAACGCTAATGAAAAAAAATCCGGTGCTGGTCAGTACTTTACACCCCGTCCGCTGATCGATAGTATGGTGCATGTTATGCGCCCGACCTTGGAGGACGTTATTCAAGACCCCGCAGCAGGGACGGGCGGTTTCTTGATTGCCGCCAATCGCTACATACGCGAAAACAGTAACCCGGATACCTGGACGGCAAAACAGCAACGCAAGTACCGTAGCAATACCTTCTACGGCATGGAGCATGTGCAGGACACGCACCGTCTGGCTTTAATGAATCTCATGCTGCATGGGCTAGAGTTTGACCCGCAAGGGGCAGGTATCCGCTATGGCGATACGCTTTCACCAGAGGGAGAAGCATTACCGAAAGCGACGCTGATCCTTACCAATCCACCTTTCGGCTCCAAGAAAGGGGGTGGTTTACCTACTCGCAAGGACTTCATTTTTTCTACCAGCAATAAACAGTTTTGCTTTCTGCAACACATTTATGGTGGTCTCAAGCCTGGTGGACGTGCTGCGGCAGTTTTTCCAGACAATGTGTTATTTGATAGCAATGTGGGTAAGCAGATTCGCACTGAATTGATGGAAAAGTGCAACCTACATACTATCGTGCGTCTACCAACTGGTATTTTTTACGCTCCGGGTGTTAAGACTAACGTGCTGTTTTTCACTCGTGGCAAGAAAGAAAAGGGTAACACTCAAGAAGTATGGGTATACGATATGCGTGCTAATATATCGCCGTTTGGCAAGCGCACTCAACTGACCCGCGAACATTTTGCCGATTTTGAAGTTGCTTTTGGCGATGATCCTTTTGGTAGTCCTGCAAGTCTTACCAAGCGTGTAGATACTGGTGAAAAGGGACGTTTCCGCCTCTTTACCCGCGACTGGATTGCTGATCACAATGATAACTTAGACATCAGTTGGCTTAAAGATGTAAGTGGAAACGACACCAATGAGCTACCTGAACCAGCAGTACTCGCACAAGAGGCTATGATCGAACTAGAGGCAATTCTAGCAGAATTGCAGGGGATTTTAGAGGAGTTAGGTGAGGAGGCGGAAGCGTGAGCGAGCTTCCGGAGGGTTGGAATATAAGTAGTCTTGGAGATATTTGTGGAGCTAGTCAGTATGGCTGGACGACAAAAGCTGAAAACCAAGGATCTCTCAAGTATCTACGTACTACCGACATCACCAAGGGAAAAATTGACTGGGACTCTGTTCCTTATTGCCAGGAAAGTCCTTCTGATATCGAGAAATATCAGATTCAAAAAAATGACATCCTTATCTCACGATCTGGCTCAGTCGGATTTAGTATCTTAATTAGAGATATTCCCTGTTCAACAGTATTTGCATCGTATCTTATTAGATTTATTCCTTCTAAAAATATTGAACCACGATATGTAGCCCATTTCTTGCGATCTCCCAAATACTGGCAACAGATTTCCAATGCGTCTACAGGAATCGCCCTAGCTAATGTGAATGCGAAGAAGTTAGCAGAATTAAGAGTTCCTGTCGCTCCCCTCAAAGAACAAAAACGCATCGCCGATAAGCTTGATGCTCTGCTTACGCGGGTAGATGGCTGTCGAGATAGACTGGAGCGCATACCCCTCATCCTTAAAAGCTTCCGTCAAGCCGTCCTTACAGCAGCTACATCAGGGCAACTAACCGAGGATTGGCAGAACACAGACCGTACTAACAAGATGGCACGTTGGGTTTCTCTTGAAGACTTTGCATCATCCTTGAGCTATGGATCATCCACCAAGTCATCGCCATCAGGTTCTGTTCCTGTATTACGTATGGGTAATATTCAAGAGGGTAAACTAGATTGGAATAATCTGGTCTTCACTTCTGACATAAACGAGATTGAGAAATACCAATTGCTCGCTGGAGATGTACTATTTAATCGAACCAATAGTCCTGAATTAGTAGGAAAAACAGCCGTCTATAAAGGCGAGCGACCTGCTATTTATGCAGGCTACCTTATTCGTATTCGCTGTAGAGATGATCTACTTCCTGACTATCTTAACTACTGCCTTAATAGCCCTGCTGGGCGCGATTACTGCCGGCAGGTTAAGTCTGATGCTATCAGTCAGTCAAACATCAATGCGAGGAAGCTCGCAGCATTTCAGTTTAAACTGCCACCTGTAGAAGAACAAGCAGAGATAATTCGCCGCACTGAAAACCTCTTCGCCTATGCTGATCGGGTCGAAACCCATTATAAAGCTGCCTACGCTCAAGTCGAGTGTCTGATACCCAAGCTGTTAGCTAAAGCATTTTGTGGGGAACTTGTACCTCAAGACCCGAACGATGAACCGGCTTCAATGCTGTTGGAGCGGATTCTGGCTGAACGAGCAGCACAACTTACTAAACCCAAGATCAAGGCTCCTAAAAAATCAACCATGACCCAAATGACCAAAGAATCTGTTAGGGAAGCAATTCAGCAATTACCTAAGGAAAAATTTTCATTCGATGAACTGCGTGAAAACCTCACTGGTGATTATGACTCACTAAAGGATATCCTGTTTACACTCCTCAGTGAAGCTGAGCCGATTCTTACCCAGGTCTTCGATCAAGAGGAGCGAGCGATGCGTTTTTTTCGGGCAGGCAAATGAAGCTTTTAAGGGTTCACATCATTTCTGCTAAAACTTGCGGGGGGTTACTTGATGGACTGAACTTACAGTTACGAAGTCCATTTAATGGCTATTCTGGGTTTGATCCTTTATGTCTTATTGGGCCGAATGGCGCAGGAAAATCTCAATTCTTGCAAGTGCTAACAGAAATTTTTCAGTCTGTTTTTCACACATGCATTCCCAATGAAGAACGTTCCGAAGGGCCAGACTTGCATTTCGAGCTTGAGTACCTCATTCACCCAGAGGATGAGCAGCTACCTGTCCGTGTCCGCATTTCACGGAAAGCCAGTGGTAAAAATCGTCCAAGCCTTGTAATCGAGCGGAGAGATGAAGATGAATACGACTGGATAGAATGTGACCTCAAAGCTCCTGAAACCTATAAACTTTTACCTAAAAAGATTGTTGGCTATACGTCAGGCGATAATGAAACGCTTAGTTTGCCGTTCCTCTTAAGTCGCAGTGGGTACGCGAAGGATGTAACCGAAAGTGCATTACACGAGCCAAAACGCGTTCCCGATACTCGGCTAATGCTGATTGACTATGGAACGCACCTGGAAGTTTTTGTGGCAAATCTCCTGTTAGGTGATGTTTCTCAGTGGGATTTTCTGCTACAGGATGCAAAACTGCAAAACCTGCACTCATTTCGTTGCATAATCCAACTTGCACACAGTGCAGCCCCGAAGGCTCCAAGTAGGAGAGGCTCACAAAATAAGCGAAAAGGAATACAACTTACCCAGGAACTGGAAGATTATCTCGATCAGCTCAAACGTTGCGCTACCTGCTACACCTATGACGATAAAACAGAGACGTATACTTTTGACTATTGGATAAATGACCAGACAAGAGAAGCATTTCGCTCGTTTTGGAACAACACGCTTGATTTGTACTCGTCATTCCACAAGTTCGCAATGTTAAACGACTTGGTACTTTCCAAGAAAACCCGCGAGCGGTTTCGGAAAGACACCAAATCGAGAAGGTTTGCTTCACGTCTTCCAGAGCCTCAGGATGAAGATAAAGTTTTTCGATTTGAACGAGTGATGTTTACTGCTCAAAGGACTGGCAAAGAGGTAGACTACGTATCGCTTTCCGATGGAGAGCATCAGCTTGGGCAGATTCTTGGAACGTTTTGTATGTTGTCATTTCCTAACGTACTTTTCCTGCTGGATGAGCCTGAGTCACATTTCAATCCGCTATGGCGGGTGAAGTTCATTTCACGCATATTGGATCTCCCTACTACACATGGCGATCGCAGAGAATCTGCTAAAGCTACTGAACAAGAGTGCTTACTAACAACACACTCGCCTTTCGTCCCCTCAGATATGCATAGAGACAAAGTTTTCATTTTTAGCAAAGACGAAGAAGGGAAGATTCAAGTCCAAAATCCCAATATTGAGACATTTGGTACTACATTCGACACAATCATTGAGGAATGCTTTAACGTTAGCCCGCCTATGTCACAAGTTCCTCATGATGAGATTAAAAGGCTTATGGAGAGTGAAAATTCCGAAGAGATTAGGGCAGGGATGCAGCATCTGGGTGATTCTGTCGAGAAAGCATTTCTTGTTGATCGACTGTTGCAGCTAACAAATAGGGATGAGGTGTAGGATGCTGTTTGGGTATCCCGTTTCGGCAACAGCGGAAAATTGGCTTCACGAATGCTTACGCGAGATTCTGTGTTCAATTCATACAAGCCTAAAAGCAGCAGCAACTCTGCCAGCATGGCCTGAAATTATTCCAGCGCGATACCGAAAAAGGCTGGAAAACCGCCGAGGACTGGAAGATAGGTTGAATAATTACAAGACATCTCTAGAAAAGCTCACCATCGCAGAACAGAACCGAATTATTCAAGCATTCCATGACCAAAATCAGATTGATCTTCTCTTGTCTTGCCAATTGGACTGTGAAGCTATCGGTGATTTGCCAGAAGCCATTCATGAGCCGGTAAAAAAACTTTTTGAATTTGGGTTTGAACTTCTCACAAAACTGGAAATCCGCGATAAGCACTACAAAGTAATTTATGATGCGGCTCCTTCTCATACATGTCCTTTCTGCGGATGTGAGAACTTTGATGCACCAGAAGCACCCCGTGAAGCATTGGATCACTACCTTGCAGAAAGTAAATACCCGTTTGCAGCTTCAAATTTGCGTAACCTCGTGCCAATGGGCAATAAATGCAACTCAAGCTACAAGCGTGCTGAGGATATTCTCATTAGAAAAGACGGTACTCGTCGCAAGTCATTTGACCCATATAACTGTACAAGAATCAGACTCTCTCTCAAAAATAGTCAACCTTTTGCTGGTACACGTACCCCAATTGGTCAAATACCAAGATGGCAAATTGAGTTTGAGCCTAATACTGAAGAGGTAATCACTTGGGATGAGGTGTTCTACATTAGGGAACGATACGAAAGAGACGTACTAAACCCAAAATTCAAGAGCTGGTTGGATGATTTTAAGCATTGGTGTAAATCTGCCCAGATAGCTCCTAGTTCTGACAAAGAACTGATGGATGGGCTAAATCGTTATGCCACCTTATATGAAGAAATGGGGATTAGCGATCGCGCATTCTTAAAAGCCGCTGTATTCCGAATGTTGCACACACATTGCCAGCAGGGTGATCAACGACTTATTTCATTCATTATGAATATTGTGAACCCAGGACAAACCAATTTGCGGCAAGCCCCATAAACTAAATCAATTTTGACGCCTAATTATTTGTCTGGGTGACATATTTTTTTGTAAAAAGCAGAATTATCGGGGGAGGGAGTCGGACATAAGCCGGGTTCTGTTCTTACAGGTATTTTAAAGCACCTTTAAGGGCAGTTATCTATCTGGGACGCCTGTTACCAGACGCCTCAAGCGGCTCTACTTTTGGAAACTGGTAAAAGACCAACCATAGCTTCCTTTACCTTGCTCCCAACCGGGGTTTACCGAGCCAGCACCTCTCGACGCTGCTGGTGCGCTCTTACCGCACCTTTGCACCCTTACCAAAGATTCGGGAGTGGTGAGTGGTGAGTGGTGAGTGGGGTTTTTCTTCCCCTACTCCCTACTACCTATTCCCTATTCCCTCATTCTTGGCGGTATCTTTCTGTGGCACTATCCTCACGATCGCTCGCACTGGACGTTATCCAGCAAGTTTGGTCTTTCGGGAGCCCGGACTTTCCTCAAACCAATCGTTATGATTGATCTGCAACCGCCTGCGCCTACTCCCTCCCTATTTCCAGTTTAACTGTCTGGTGCAGATTATTTCTTTTTATTCCAAGGCAAGGCGTAAGTCCAGGGTAATTTTTTGACTGTAAAAGGACAATTGATAATGCACATGGGAGGGACGTTTACACCAGGGGTTAGACCTACACGTACCTCAGAGATGCGTAGCACTAGTTGTAGCGAAAATCCTAGTTCTATTCTTTCATTCATAAAGTCGTTATATATTTTTTTTTGCGGTGGACCTGCTTTGCTTAACCCGCTAATATTCATAATGGGTTTTTTGGCTGAGTAGGTTCCGGCTACAGGATCACGCTCAAAAACATCTTCTGCTGTGACTGTCTCGGAAAGTGTTTTCTGAGGAGCAATCAGACTAGGACTTTGGGATACAGCTAAGTCACGGGTTAAGTCGGGTGATTTGCGAATGACTCGGCGTGATTGCTTGTCATCAACCAAAGAGCTATTGTCCCAGTCAACGTATACAGCAATATTTTCCGATTTATTCTCAATACTCACAGATAAGTCTTTGAGGTCGTCTATGGCATATGAAGGTTTGAATTTAAAAGCAATCCCGATTTGGTCTTGGAGATTTTGTTCTTTTAGTTGGTCATCAACCATACCCTTTTTAAAATCAAACCTAACTTGATCATCAATGGATTCGACCATCCGATTAAAGACGTAAGATACGCCAATAATATAAAGGGTCAAAACAACTAAATTTTGGTCGCCACTCCTCATAAATTAAAATACTAACTCCCTAGAATAATTTTGTATATTTGACTCATGAGCTACTGCCCATCCTGCTTAATTGTTACAGAATTGTTGAGCCAGCCTCGTCGCCAAAAAAAGAATAGCAAACCCAAGGCGATCGCAGCCATTACTGCCAAGCAAATTGGGTAACCCCAATACCAATTCAGTTCAGGCATATTATATGGAGATTTTTCGGTATTGAAATTCATCCCATATATTCCCGCCACAAAAGTTAAGGGAATAAAAATGGAAGAAATTACTGTTAACAGTTTCATAATTTCATTCATTTTGTTACTTACCGACGACAAATAAACTTCCATCAATCCAGATGCCAATTCCCGATAATTTTCTACCATATCCATTACTTGCACTGCATGGTCATAACAATCTCGCAGATAGATTTGTACTTCTGCTCCTATAAGTTCGCTGCTATCTCGAATTAAAGAATTAACTGCATTCCGCTGGGGCCAGATAGTACGACGTAGTTGCAGCAATTCTCTCCTGATTTGATAAATTTGTTGTAGTGTTTTGCGGGTAGGGTTAAGTATGACTTCCTCCTCTAATTCTTCTAGTCGCTCCCCGTACATTTCTAGAACTGGAAAAAAGCCATCAATAATTGCATCTAACAGGGCATAAGCTAAATAATCGGCCCCCTGTTTGCGAATGATACCTTTACTTCTATCAATTCTTAATCTCACTCCTTCAAAGCAATCATATTCTGGTTCTTCTTGTACTGTTAGTAGATAATGTTTCCCTAAGACAAAACTTACTTGCTCGCTATGAAACCCAAAGGTTTTTTTAATTGGCACTACCATTTGAGCAATTATGAGTAATTGGTCTTCATAATCTTCAATTTTAGGGCGTTCTCCCATATTAACTACATCTTCTAAAACTAGAGGATGTAAATCAAAAACCTTACCCAATCGTTGTAGTATGTCTTGATTGCCTAATCCTTGGACATCCACCCAAGAGACAGATTCTTGGTCTAGATAAATTGTACATTCTTCAGGATTTTCTATTTGTTTGCGAATAAAATTATGTTGATTATAGTCAAACAAAATAATGTTTGGAGCCTCAGCATTTTCATCAACAATGATAGTTCCCGGAACGGTTCCTGGTTTGTGATAAAATTCCTTTTCATAGAACTTCTTCACTGCTTTGGGTATACGGCGAAGTTTTCTTACCATACATTTTTTCCTAATATTTAGAGGTCATTATTCAACGGTCAAAAACTATCAATTTGGAAATTTGCATAGTTAGTGTTAGGAAAGTAGCTATATTGATTTGATGTATTTTCAGAAATTTTACAATATTGAATATCAAAATGGTAATTTATAATTAATTTTTGAAATAGCTTTGTCAAAGATAACACCCGTATGCAAGCAGTGAGCATAATTATTCCATTGCCTATAAAAAAACAGTTTGCCTTGTGACAGCAAACTGCTAAGAAAATATTTATGTGTGGTAGGAAGGACTAGAACATACCCATGCCGCCCATGCCGCCCATGCCGCCCATACCGCCCATACCGCCCATACCACCCATACCACCCATATCGGGGGCAGGCGCTGCGGATTTCTTCTCTGGTTTTTCTACAACGATCGCTTCGGTTGTAATGACCATACCAGCAATGGAACCAGCATTTTGCAATGCTGAACGCACTACTTTAGCAGGGTCAATAATACCAGCCGCAATCAAGTCCTCGAATTTTCCAGTGGCGGCGTTGTAACCAATATTGAAATCGCTGGTCTTGACTTGAGCAACAATCACAGAACCTTCGTCACCAGCATTCTCTGCTATTTGACGCAAAGGAGCTTCTAATGCTCTTTTGACAATATCTGCGCCAATTTTTTCTTCTTCGTTGAAGTTGGCTTTAATTGCGTCTATTTTGGTAATCAAGTTAATTAAGGTTGTTCCGCCACCGGGAACGATACCTTCTTCTACAGCAGCTTTGGTGGCGTTTAGTGCGTCCTCGATCCGCAGTTTGCGGTCTTTGAGTTCAGTTTCTGTGGCTGCACCCACCTTAATTACGGCGACACCACCAGCCAACTTGGCAATGCGTTCTTGTAGTTTTTCTTGATCGTATTCGGAATCGGTTTCTTCTAGTTGTTTCCGAATTTGAGCAATCCGCTTTTGTAACTCTGGTTTGGTGTCACCAACAGCCACAATTGTGGTGCTTTCTTTGTCAATGGTGATTTTGCGGGCGGTTCCCAACATTTCCAAGGAAGCAGTGTCTAGGCTTAAGCCAATTTCTTCGGAAATCCACTGTCCATCGGTCAGGATAGCAATATCTTGTAACAAAGCTTTGCGGCGATCGCCAAATCCCGGTGCTTTAATAGCAGCAACATTTAGCACACCCCGTGCTTTGTTGACTACCAATGTTGCTAAAGCATCTCCTTCTACATCTTCAGCAATAATCAGCAAAGGTTGACCCAAACGGGCAACTTTTTCCAACACAGGAACTAAATCTTGAATGCTGCTGATTTTCTTATCGGTAATCAAGATGCGAGCATTTTCAAACTCGACTATCTGGCGATCGTTATTGGTGATGAAGTAGGCGGAAATATAACCCCTGTCAATTTGCATCCCTTCTACGACTTCCAGTTCGGTTGTCAGAGATTTGGATTCTTCAACAGTGATTACACCGTCTTTAGTGACCTTTTCCATAGCTTCGGCAATCATCTGGCCCACTTCTTCATCGTTACCAGATGAAACAGTAGCCACTTGCGCGATCGCACTGCCTTCGACTGGCTTGGCCATCTGGGCAATTTCTTTTACTAGGGCTTCAATGGTTTTGTCGATTCCCCGTTTCAAGCTAATGGGGTTAGTACCAGCAGCGACGTTCTTCAAACCTTCTTTAATTAAGGCTTGTGCTAAAACTGTGGCGGTTGTGGTGCCATCACCAGCTAAATCCTTAGTTTTGGAGGCTACTTCTTGGATGAGCCTAGCACCAGTGTTTTCTAAGGGGTCTTCTAATTCAACTTCTTTGGCAACAGTGATACCATCGTTGACGATTTGTGGCGCGCCAAATTTCTTTTCTAAAAGGACGTTGCGACCTTTGGGCCCCAAGGTGATTTTTACCGCATCAGCTAGGGCGTTTACACCCCTTTCTAACGCTCGCCGTGACTCTTCATCAAATGAAATAATTTTTGCCATGTTTAATTTCTCTTGCGCTTCCATTAGACAATTTAGCACTCACAAGGCTAGAGTGCTAATCAAACTAGCACCTCAGATTATAAATGGAAATAAAAAAATTGATTAATATTACAGTTGATGCTCATATTTATTGGCAGTAATGGTTGAATTGGGGGATGAACTTATCTAACTTTCTGAAATCCCTCGGCATTGCCGACCCTAGCGGCTCCGGCTGGTTGGCAGTAGTATTTACGTTTCTCTTGGCTTGGTTAGTCACCTGGCGCTTGATTCCCACAGTACGTAAATTTGCCTTACGGGTAGGTTGGGCAGACCAACCCAACGCACGACGACTCAATCGAGAACCTTTGCCAAATGCAGGAGGTTTGGCTATTTATGCGGGTGTCATTGCCGCAATGGTGCTAGCGACTCTTTTGCGACCCATCGCCCTGCAAAATGTATTAGCTCAGGTATTAACTATTTTACTAGGCGGTTCAATCCTAGTATTGGTCGGTTTTATCGATGATCAGTTCGGTTTACCCCCCTCGGTGCGCTTATGGGCACAAATTGTCACGGCATTGTTGCTGTATGCTAACGGCATCAGTATCGAGGTTGGTTTCCACACACCCATTGATCCATTCCTTTCCATGACGCTAACTGTGCTTTGGGTAGTAGGTATTACTAACGCCATCAATTTGATGGACGGCATGGATGGATTGGCAGGGGGAGTCAGTTTTATCACTGCCATGAGTCTGTTAGGGGTTGCAGCCCAATTTCCCAACCGGGCAGCGGCTATTTTAGTTCTGGCTGCCTTAGGGGGTGGTGCCTTGGGCTTTTTGCGCCATAACTTTCATCCTTCACGCATTATTATGGGTGATGCGGGAGCATACTTTTTTGGTTATGTGTTGGGTGCAACTAGCATTTTAGGTAACTTGCAAGAAAGTACTGTCTTTGCCTTAGGCCCGACAGCTTTATTTGTTCTATTACCAGTGGTGGACACAACACAAGTATTTATCCGCAGGCTCATGGCAGGAAAAAACCCTCTGAGTACTCCTGGTAAAGACCACTTACACCACCGCTTACTGGACTGGGGATTCTCTCAGCCTCATGCTGCATTAACCTTGTGGGCAGTGACTTTATTTTTTAATTTGCTGGCCATGAGAATACAAGGGATGAGTTTAGTGGTAATAGTTTTTACCGCTATTAGTATTGTTTTCTTGTTGAGCTTTAGTGTCTGGCAAAGAAAAATCTGAAAAGCCTGCGCTCTATCATGTCTGTTTAATTACCTAAGATAAAAGTATTTATACTTTAAAAATCTTAGATCCCCGAGGTTTTAAAAAAGTCGGGGATCTTTGTTGTGTTCGTAGATATCAAGCCATAACCATGCCGCCATCAACATTAAACACTTGTCCAGTAATATAAGCAGCAGCAGGATCGGCAGCGAGGAAACGCACCATACCGGCTACTTCTTCTGCTTCACCGTAGCGACCTAAGGGGATGAATTTTAAAATATCTTCGGTGTTGCTGAGATTGTTAGTCATGTCGGTGACGATAAAACCAGGGGCCACAGCGTTAACTGTGATGCCACGAGAAGCTAATTCTTTAGCGACGGTTTTCGTAAAGCCGATGACACCTGCTTTGGCAGCACTGTAGTTGGCTTGACCAGGGTTACCCATTTGCCCAGCGACGGAGGCAATATTGATAATGCGTCCAGAACGTTGTTTGAGCATGGTTTTACTGGCAAGCCGTGTGCATAAGAAAACACCTGTAAGGTTCGTGTCAATAACAGCTTGCCAATCTTCAGGCTTCATCCGTAACAATAGTGTGTCACGAGTAATACCTGCGTTATTGACCAAAATATCAATGCGTTTGAACTTCAAGATGGTGGTGTTAAATAATGCGTCTACTTCATCAGCTTGGGAAACGTTAGCTTGTAGGGCGATCGCCTGACCACCGGCGGCATTTATTTCTGCAACTACGTTATCCGCAGCAGTACTAGAACTAGCATAATTGACTACCACAGTGGCTCCTTGAGATGCGAGTTGCAGGGCGATCGCTCTCCCAATCCCTCTTGATGCACCTGTGACAATTGCTACTTTGTCTTGTAATAAACTCATTTAATATTCCTCAAACTTGGAGATACCGCGCTAATGATCTTATGGTGATTTGTACCTGGAATTTCCAGAATTTCAGGTTTTTCAATTTAGAGAATTATCTATAATTTGGGGATGAGATCAAAAATTTAGCAACAATAAAAACAAAATTATGTTAAGACAATTCTTGAATGTACGCATTACTATTAAAAGCAATCAATAGAAAATTGGTGTGTATCACATGGCTAATAAAAAACAATTCAACAGTTTTGAAGAAATGCTATCTGGTTCTGATGTACCTGTCTTAGTGGATTTTTACGCTGATTGGTGTGGCCCTTGTCAGATGATGGTGCCGATTTTAGAACAGGTGAATGCCCAGTTAAAAGACCGTTTGCGTATTGTCAAGATTGACACGGAAAAGTATGCAGCGTTGGCAAGTCAGTACCAAGTTGAAGCTCTCCCAACGCTGGTACTATTTAAGCAAGGTAAGCCTGTAGATAAAATTGAGGGTGTGATGCAAGCGCCACAATTGGTACAACATCTCCAAAATTTCATTTAAGAAATATTAAGCTAAAGAGACGCGAAATTTTGCGTCTCTAGATATTAATCTGGATAAAGCGATCGCTGTAGATCAAC
The DNA here is from genome assembly GCF_963920895.1 of Anabaena sp. CCY 9613. NCBI lineage: Bacteria > Bacillati > Cyanobacteriota > Cyanophyceae > Nostocales > Nostocaceae > Anabaena > Anabaena sp. CCY 9613. The sequence goes on along the minus strand of NZ_CAWUDE010000009.1, from coordinate 179,347 downwards.
TGGTTAAAGTTTTTATCCCACGTCAATCCTTTAAGTTACGAAGTAGACCCATTCCGTGGGACAATGTTAGGCAACAGCATTAGTGTCTATAGTGATGGTTGGAACTGTACGATTCTCTTGTTAACATTAATAGGCTTCACCCTTATTTATGGAAAACTTGATCCACGGGTAGCAATGTCATCAGGAGAAAAACAAGCATTATGAAACCCGGTAAACCTACCCAGGGCGCAACTTCCGAAGAATGCGCTGCCAAAGTAATGGAGACAGTTCCATTAATGATGCGGTTTATTCGAGCGGATATGCGGGTTCATAGTGCGGCTTCTTTATCAATACCACAGTTGCGATCGCTAGCATTTCTCAACCGCAATCCAGGTGCTTCACTATCTGATTTAGCAGAACATTTAGGTGTCACCTGTGCCACAGCATCAGCCACAACAGAAAGACTAGTACAACGCAACTTAGTAAAACGTATAGATGATCCCCAAGAACGGCGGCGAGTCCTTCTGAGTCTAACTGAAGAGGGTAAGCATCATTTAAAGCAATCTCAAGACCAAACTCGCGCTCATATTGCCGAACTTCTGGATAATCTGACACCAGAGCAAATTTCCCATATTGAAGAAGGGTTAGGTTTACTAAAAAATGTCTTCGAGCGAACAGAAATTAAACCTAGCCAATGAATGAGGCCTATTTTTAATTAATAATATTGCCAATAACCTTAAGATTTGTTAAATATATATACTTATTTTTTGGCTTAGTTAATCAAGTGTAATTTAATTTATCATCGATATTATAGATAATACACAAAAATTTAGCAGTAGGAAATAAAGCTGATGACAAAGCTAGCTTTTAACTTGATATTTTTGATGAATCAGTAGACGCTTCAGAGTGTAGTCTGGGCATTATATTGCCCGCCACTTGGTTCTTAACCTCATGTTGGTGTCGCTTATGCTCATAATACATTACCTTTAGCTAGCAAAGCGATCGCTCCTCAAAAACCACCCAATTAAATTAACCCTCACCATATTTTTATTTTTCGACTTTCCGTTACCAGGATGATCACCATTTGGTAATTATCTTGTAGCCCAATCTGATTAATAAAGTGGAGCTTGAGATTAGTTCCTATGGGATTCAAAAACTAGAGTAACTATGTCAGAATTTATAACAGCATTATGGACTAATCTATTGAGCGCAGGAGCATTTATCCCTCATGGACACTGCTATTTATGGCAAAGAAATTTAGTCTGGCTACATTTAGGATCTGATGCGCTGATTGCCATAGCGTATTATTCCATTCCCAGTACCTTGTTTTACTTTGTTCGTAAGCGGCGAGATTTACCTTTTGATTGGATTTTCCTGTTGTTTAGTGGATTTATTGTAGCTTGTGGCACTACGCATTTAATGGCCATTTGGACACTTTGGCATCCAACTTATTGGCTATCGGGGTTAATCAAAGCCGCAACGGCAATCATATCTGTGTTGACAGCAATAGTACTAGTACCTTTAGTACCAAAAGCACTAGCACTTCCTAGTCCTGCTCAATTAGAAACAGCCAATGAAGAACTGCAAACACAAATAACTGAGAGGCTACGCATAGAAGGGGAGTTGAGAAAATACCAGAATCATCTAGAGGAATTAGTGGCTCTGCGTACCCAGGAGCTGACTAAAACCAATGAGCAATTACAACAAGAAATTGCCGAACGCCAGCGCATTCTAGAAGTTTTACGCCAAAGTGAAGAACGTTACCGTTACTTGGCTGAGGCAATTCCTCAACTCGTTTGGACAAGTAATGCTGAAGGTGAATGTGATTATTTTAATCAAAATTGGTGCGATTACACTGGACTAACATTAAATCAATCTTTAGGTTCTGGCTGGTTAGCGGCATTGCATCCAGAAGATATGGAAAAAACAGTACAAGTGTGGTCTCATGCTGTTAGTAGTAGTACTGTATATGAAATGGAATATCGCTTGAAATATGCTGCCGATGGTTCTTATCGCTGGCTGTTAGGGCGAGGCTTACCGCTCACAGATAATCAAGGGCGTGTAGTTAAGTGGTTTGGTACTTGTACCGATATCCACGAACAAAAACAAATATTAGAAAAACGAGCGCAATTAATTGAATTAGAACAAGCAGCAAGAACTAAAGCAGAAACAGCGAATCAAATCAAAGATCAATTTCTAGCTGTACTTTCCCATGAGTTACGCACTCCTTTGAATGCTATCCTTGGCTGGTCTAAGTTGTTACAAAGCCGTAAGTTTGATTCCGCACAAACATCCCAAGCACTAGCCACAATTGAGCGTAATGCTACTTTACAGGTGCAATTAATTGAGGATTTGCTGGATATATCCAAAATTTTACAGGGTAAGCTAGCGCTAACAATTATTCCTATTAACTTAAAAACTGTAGTCTTGTCTGCACTAGAAACAATGCGTTTAGCGGCAGAAAGTAAAATAATTCAAGTGACACCAATTTTTGCACCGCATGTAGGGCAAGTGATGGGTGATTCGGCTCGTTTGCAACAAGTTGTGTGGAATCTGCTTTCCAATGCTGTCAAATTTACACCCAAGGAGGGGAGGGTAGAGGTACGAGTCAGTCAAGTTGAGGATTTTGCCGAAATCACAGTTACTGATACAGGTAAGGGAATTAGTCACGATTTTTTACCCTATGTATTTGATTATTTCCGCCAAGCAGATAGCAGTTCTACGAGAAAATTTGGTGGCTTAGGTTTGGGACTGGCAATTGTCCGTAATATTGTCGAAATACATGGTGGTACGGTAAAAGCAGAAAGCCCTGGTGAGGGACAGGGAGCAACATTTACTATCCAGTTACCTCTAATTACAGATAAAACTATAAACATGGCTGATGAACCCAATCAAGATTGCTTCTTAGATACTCAATCTTTATCCTTGACTGGAAGGCAGATTTTAGTTGTTGATGATGATCCTGATTCCCGTGATTTTATTACTTTCGTCTTAGAAGATGATGGGGCTGAGGTGATTTCACTATCTTCAGCTTTGGTCGTATTACAAACCCTCAAAAGTGTCAAACCAGATGTGTTGGTGAGTGATATTAGTATGCCGGAAATGGATGGCTATATGCTCATTCATGAAGTGAGAAATTTGACACCAGAACAAGGGGGAGATATTCCCGCGATCGCCTTGACTGCTTTTGCTAGTCACCATGACCAAGAAAAAGCATTAAAAGCAGGGTTTCAGATGCATTTAGCTAAACCTTTTAATCCTGAAGAATTAGTAGCAGCCATTGTGCGTCTGATTAATCACCGCCAGTAAACGAGTTATGGTTGCTTCATCACGTCCTCATGGACGACTTATCACTAAATTACTCAATTTTATCACTTGATATTACTGTCTCCTGCCTAAAAATAACAGTAATTAATTTTATAGGCAATCTGACGATAAATATATATATTTTTCCATAATCTACCCAGAATTTATCAGGTGTAGTGTAATTTACTTTAGCCACCTTAATTGATGCCAACTGATCACCCTTTAGACGGACGAGTTCAACATTCAAAAAAGTTAAATTTTTGAGCTATGTGATCTTTAATTTTGCATAAAAAAATGCATATTTTGAGTTCATGATTCGACGATAAATCGTTTTGAACGAAATAGGCGTTTTGGGGACTTTTTAAAGTGAAAAATTACTTTATGGGATTTTTATCTCAACCAAAGTCACTATCCAGTATTGCTCATGTAAGTAATAGCACAATAGCTATTATTATTGTCACTTGTAATAAAATTAATTCTATTTGCTTACTTCTAGAAGATATTTGTAAACTCAAATTATCCCAAACAAAAGTTGATATTTATGTTGTAGACAACAATTCTAGTGATGGTACACAAGCTTATCTAGAAAAGTTTTACTTTGCTAATGTTAAGGTTTTACAAACTGGTAAAAATTTAGGTGGTTCTGGTGGTTTTTCTTATGGTTTACAGGTTGTTAGTCAACTTAAATATGATTACATCTGGCTACTTGATGATGATGTGCGTCTTGATCAGTTAGCCCTCAGTGCCCTAATTACTACCTTACAAAAGCATCCTGAAGTGGGCGTAGTGGGTTCTCAAATTTGTAAGCTCAAAGCACCTGATACTATTCAAGAGCTTGGCAGCTTTGTCAATGATGCTAAAGCACATTTAACAATTAATTGGCAAAACCAAAGTAATATTTCTTATCAAGATATTCTGCAAGGCAAATCTTACATTAGTGTAGATGTTTGTGCTGCCGCATCACTATTATTACGCCGTCAAGTAGTACAACAAATTGGCGTATTTGAAAATTATTTTCTCCACTTCGACGATGTAGAATGGTGCTTGCGCGCTCAACAAGCTGGTTGGATTGTTGCTGTTAATCCTTATTCAATTATTTGGCATGATTCACCTGATTTTAAATGCCGTCCCTGGATTAATTATTACGATGAGCGTAATCTTTGTTATTGTTGGCAAAAACACCGTCCACATCTTTTATTAAAACGGGTAATTGTCAATGTACCACGGCTAGTTTATTATGCCGCTACAGGACGTTATTTCCTAGCTGAATTGACTATTGCAGGGTTTCAAGATTTCATCAATGGTATTCAGGGAAAGATGCCAAGAAATCTTAATTATACTGAATTATCTTTGGCAGAAATTATTCAGGTACCAGCTAAAGTTTTAGTGCAATCTTTTATATATCAAGATGATGGGCAAAGTCAGCTTATAAAGCAGATGGAGTCTGAGCAAAAACTTATTCCCTGGTGTTTACCTGATAAGTTCGGAGTTCGCTTTTGCTTCTGGTTGGCTGCTTGGTTTAAAAAACCAGTTGATATCGCATTAGTTACTTATCAACATCCAGAATTTTTCGCCCTCCATTTGGCAAAACAAGTTTACTACTTTACGGGTAACGGCTATGTGCCGATTTCCATGAATCCTTTAGTTCTCATGCAAGCAGTTGTCAAAACTGTGAAGCAGATGTGGCAGATATATTGGCAAATTCACAAGCTGAAGTTATCGCAAATGCCCAAACCAAAGTTTACTCCATTAGATACCCTAGTTTCTATCATAATTTGTACAAGCGATCGCCCGATTTTTTTAGAAAAGGCATTGCAAGCCCTAGCACTGATTAACTACCAAAAATTTGAGGTAGTTGTTGTTGACGCTTCATCCACAACTGAGACAAAAGAAATAGTCAGTAAGGTAGCTAGTAAACATAGTTTTAAAATCAATTTTCTGAGAGTTGAACCGAAAAATATTAGTTACTCCCGCAATATGGGAATTAAGCTAGCGACAGGTTCTATTGTTGCTTTTTTTGATGATGATGCTATTCCCCCATCCGAATGGCTAGAACAATTGTTAAATATTTATTCGCAGCATGGAGAAAAATGTGCAGCGGTTGGCGGTACCGTGAGGGACTTAACTCGTCCTGGATATCCTTTACAATTCCATCGGGGAATCAGTAATGTTTTCAGCGAAACCATCGCCATCCGTCGTGATGATGCTGCAAATTATAACCAAGCTAATGGCTTTTGGTTTAACGGGTTAATGGGAACTAATTCATCTTTTCGTAAAGACTTGCTAGAAAAAATAAATGGATATGATGAATTTTTTGATTATTATCTCGATGAAACAGATGTTTGTTTGCGCTTAATTCAAGCAGGATATGAAGTTCATTATGCTGATGTAGCTGTAGACCATTATCCTCAACCTAGTCACAACCGCATTGACCAAACACATCTGACTTGCTGGTATTCTTTAGCCAAAAATACCACTTATTTTGCTGTCAAGCATGGATTGAGAAAAGTAATTTTACCTGTTTTAATTGTTCGTTTGACATCACTACTTATCTATCGCTGTATGTTAAGAATAATTCGGCTGAAATTTACACATAATTTACCTAATGCTGTTTTAATTAATTACATCAAACAAGCTTTTCATGGTATGCGTGTTGGTTGGCAAAGCGGATTTCAAAATCATAAACTAATGTTTGAAAAAGCTGAATTATCAAAATAGCTAAACTGCAAATAACACTATGTCTCCCACATTGAAAGTGAGTTTTAATAAATCAGAATTACAGCATTACTGGGAATTATTACAAGTTTTAGTCAGCCGAAATTTAAAGGTACGTTACCGAGGATCTTTTTTAGGGGTTTATTGGTCCCTAATTAATCCACTTTTAATGACAGGAGTATACACAGCAATTTTTGGTACTGCTTTTGCTGCATATTATGACAACTCTATTGTTAATTATGTGTTGGCAGTATTTACGGGTTTAGTAGTGATTAATTTCTTTTCCGCATCGACAACCCAAGCATTATGGAGTGTCGTCGGTAATGGGGGATTATTAAATAAAATTTCTTTACCGGTGAGTATTTTTCCAATTTCGCTAATTGCTGCCAATATATTTCAATTTGTCATTGGGGTGTTGCCATTACTGGCAATTATGACATTGGTTAACTCTAGAAGCTTGTTAAATGTGCTAGTACTGCTATTACCTCTACTGGGGTTAGTTTTAGTATGTAGCGGGATGAGTTTGTTAGTCAGTTCTTTGTTTGTCTTTTTTAGGGATTTACCTTACTTCTATGAATTGGTGGTATTCATGCTGTGGTTGAGTAGTCCTATATTCTACCCAGCCGCCATTGTCCCAAAATCGGTGCAGTCGTTTCTTTTACTAAATCCCTTGTTACCAGTTATTGAAAGTATCCGCCAGATTTCTTTATCAGGAACAACACCAGATATTTACTTAATTGTCCATGCATTATCTAGTGGAGTAATTATTTTTGGGATAGGACTAAGTTGCTTTCACTGCTGGCGTCATTCTTTTATGGATTTATTGTAAATGGAAGTAATACGTCTCAATCAAGTTTCTTTGTGGAGAAGAACCCAAGAGGAGTTTTCTTATGATTTGAAGAAAACAATCTTGTCGTTTATCGAAGGAAAGTATCGTCAACCCACAAAAAAATTAGTTTTAGATAAAATTAATTTTGTGGTGATAACAGGTGAAAAAATAGGTATTATAGGCGCTAATGGGGCAGGTAAATCTACACTTCTAAAAATTATTTGTGGAATTTTACAACCAACATCAGGAGTTGTCAGGGTAGCTGGAAAAATTGCACCTTTAATTGAATTGGGTGCAGGATTTGATGGTGAAATTTCGGTAATTGATAACATTATTTTTTATGGAGTCATGTTAGGTTTCTCGCGCCAAGAAATGATTTCTAGAGTACCATCAATTTTAGAATTTGCCCAATTACAAGATTACTCTTTAGTCCCAGTAAAGGTTTTATCATCTGGAATGGCTGCGAGATTAGGCTTTGCGATCGCAACTGATGTCCAACCTGATATTTTAATCTTGGATGAAGTATTATCAGTGGGCGATGAAAGTTTTAGAAATAAGTGCAAGCAGCGAATTGCTAACTTTTGGAATGCGGATGCGACGGTGTTAGTCGTCTCTCATGATTTGGAGTTTATCAAACACTCTTGTGAGTGGGTAATTTGGTTAGATAAAGGAAAAATTAAATTAATTGGTGATGCTAAACAAGTTGTTCAAGAGTATCTACAATCCACGATGATTATTGATACTTGTAGTACTTCTCTATGAAATTTAGGCAAAATATTTTTAACCAAGATAAAATACCATGTCAGATATTCTTTTAAATCCCATAGTTAACAACCCATTTACTCAAACTACGGTTAGACTGCAAAACATTATTTTGCCGAATTTAGATATTTGCACGACAGAAGAACTTTTTTTAAGGTTAAATACTAAATCTGTATTGAACTACGAATATAGTCATATTGAACTAAAAAATTCGGGTGTTATCAGCTTTGATACTTATTTCAATGCTTTTTCAGTGCAAAAGTGGCTAGATTATACTAGGGTGAAAAACATAGGTTTAAATCTAACTTTGCAGGGTAAATTTAAAATTAGCTTGTTCAATATAGATTACGCTGCACAAGTGAAGAAATTAGTGAATCAAAAAGTAATTAATAATCATGATTTAGCAGAATACAATGTATTCAGCAATATAGATATCAGTTTATACAAAGGATTGCTTTATGTAGAAATTGAAGCATTAGCAAACAACTGCATTTTTCAAAATGGATATTTTTATGCAAATATTACCCAAACACAAAATTTAGATCAGAAAATAGCCATTGTTATTTGTACATATAAAAGAGAATATTATATTAATAAAAATATTGAATTAATAGATAATTATTTATTCAAACAGTCAAACATAGGAAATAAATTTGAAATCTTCATTATCGATAATGGTAGAACTCTCAAAAATATATATGGCTCACAAATACATGTAATCCATAACAAAAATGCAGGTGGTAGCGGTGGATATACCAGAGGAATGCTGGAAGTCTTAGACCGTAAATCTGATTTTTCTCATATTATTTTAATGGATGATGATGTTGTGATAGCCCCAGAAGTATTTGAGAGAATATATAACTTTCAAAATGTCGCTAGTGATGCAAATTTTTGCTTTGGCGGTAGTATGCTGCTTCTAGATAATCAATACATACAACACGAAAATGGGGCAATTTGGGATCAAGAAGTAATACGAATTAAACCTGATTTAGATTTGAGAAATATCAACAATGTATTATTTAACGAAATAGAAGAATATATTAACTATAACGGTTGGTGGTTATTTTGTTTTCCTACAAGACTGATAGATAATTCTAAATTACCTTATCCATTTTTTATTAAAATGGATGATATGGAATTTCCCCGAAGATTAAATCACAAAATTATTACTCTAAATGGTGTGTGCGTATGGCATGAAGCACTAGAGAAAAAATACTCTGCCATGATGAACTATTATTTAAAAAAGAACGAATTAATTTTAAATGTGATTACTACTGATAATTTTAGTAAGTTAGATGCAATCAAATATTTTGTAAAATTTACTATGAGAGAGGCATTTTGTTATAAATATAAAAGTGCCGATGTAGTTTTTCAAGCGGTTGCTGATTTTTTAAAAGGGCCTGAATATTTGAAAACACTCGATCCAGAAGAAAAAAATTTAGAAATTAGAAGTATGGGTGAGAAAGCCGTAAAAAATCATCAATTACCTTTTATTTACGGAAAATACCAAGAAAGCTTGAATGAAACAGAAAATACATTTTATCGTTGGTTCAGACTTTTTACATTAAATGGTCATTTATTACCTTCTATATTTTTTCATAAAAATAATAAATTGACCCAGCAAAAATACAAAATTATTTCCATGCAAAAATACAGACCTATCAACGTCTTTAGGTCGAAAACAGCTTTGTACCATAACTTAAATAATGCAGAAGGTTTTGCTGTTGATATTTCCAGAGAAGAATTTTTTAAAATTTTCATCAAAATTATCTTTTTATCTATCCAAATATTCTTTAAATTTCCCCAAATTAAACGCAAGTATAGAGACACCTTACCAGAACTTACCAATAGAAATTTTTGGGAAAGCTATTTAGAAATTAATAAATACTCCTCATAGTAGAAGCTTTCATTTTTTATTAGACGTCCCGTTGAGTTAAAAATAAAAATTTCTTGTACAAAATATGATCACTAATTGTAATTTTACTACCTTCACCCCAGAGATACCCGATATACTTTGCTTATCTAATTTAAATTGGACTTGTATTCATCCCAGACTACAACATATTCTCAGCCGCTGCACTTCAGAAAAGCGGGTATTCTTCATCGAAGAAGTAGTATTTCATGACGAATCATTGGCGCACTTAGATGTCAATCAAGACAAAAGTGGCGTCATGATTGTGGTGCCATATTTGCCCAAACATCTGAGTGAGGAGGCGATAAATGCCAACTTACAGACATTAATCAATAATTTATTGAGCGCAAATAATATCTGTCAATACATTTGCTGGTATTGTACATCGCAGGCGATCGCCTTTACACGCCACTTGCAACCCCAGGTAGTTGTATATGACTGTATAGATGAGTTACCGACATTTCCGGACTACAAAACAGAATTATTTGCTATTGCAGACGTAGTATTTATCAGTGAACACAGTACTCACGCCATTCAAGCACACCAGCACCCTAACATCTATGCGTTTCCTAGTAGCGTTGATTGGGAACGCACCTGGATATCAATGATGAAACTGATAGATTTTGCCGTTACCGCCCGCCAGGATGAAGATACCCCTGATTCCCATCGTGCAATGCTGGGTTACCAAGTCTCAGACACCGTGAATACAGATATGGTATTTGATTACCTGATTGTAGGCGCGGGATTTTCTGGTAGCGTGATTGCAGAACGGCTGGCGAGTCAATCTGGTAAAAAAGTGCTAGTTGTAGACAAGCGCCATCATATCGGCGGTAATGCCTACGATCATTATGACGATCATGGTATTCTCATTCATAAATATGGCCCCCACATATTTCATACCAACTCCCGCGAAGTCTTTGCATACCTCTCACAGTTTACTCAGTGGCGACCTTACGAACACCGCGTCCTCACCAGCGTCGATGGACAACTGCTTCCCATCCCTATCAACCTTGACACCATCAACCAACTTTATGGCATGAACCTCAATTCATTTGAGGTAGCAGATTTTTTCCAGTCCATAGCCGAACCGAAAGAATATATCCGCACATCAGAAGATGTAGTAGTGAGTAAAGTTGGTAAAGAACTATATACAAAATTCTTCCAAGGCTATACCCGCAAACAATGGGGACTCGACCCCTCAGAACTGGATAAATCAGTAATAGCCAGAGTCCCTACTCGTACCAACCGAGATAACCGATATTTTACCGATATCTATCAGGCAATGCCATTGCATGGTTTTACGCGCATGTTTGCGAAGATGTTAGACCACCCCAACATCAAGGTGATGCTAAATACTGATTATCGGGAAATCAAGCAGGTGATCCCTTGTCGAGAGATAGTTTACACCGGGCCAATTGATGAATTTTTTGATTATCGCTATGGCAAACTTCCTTATCGTTCCATTCATTTTCAGCATGAAACCCACAACACCCCTGTATTTCAACCTGCACCAGTTATTAACTATCCCAATGAACACCTATATACCCGTGTCACAGAGTTCAAATATTTGACTGGACAAGAACATACAAAAACTAGCATTGTCTATGAATTTCCTCAAGCTGAAGGAGACCCTTATTACCCTGTACCGCGTTCTGAAAATAACGAAATTTACAAGAAATATAAAGCGCTGGCAGATGCAACACCAAAGGTGTATTTTGTGGGACGTTTAGCAACTTATAAGTATTACAACATGGATCAATGTGTGGCTCAAGCTTTGTTTATCTATCAACAAATTGCTGCTTTAGCAGTGCGGCGACCATAGGAAATAGTGAGGACTTAAGTCCTCACTCTTCGAGTTCGTTAGTCGCTCATGGGGGAGACCCCCCGCCGTTCGCCTTTGGCGTCTCCCCTTGGGAGAAGGATGCCCGTTCGCGTAGCGTCTCCTTTAGGAGAAGGGCTGTAGACCGCGCTAACTCACTAAAAGCCTTTAACTTACCTACTTAAAAAATACCTAACAACAATGCCAGCAGAGGTTTTGCACTCAGCTTTTTTCTCTTAATGACATACCACAAATGAGAACGTGCTGCTTTTGTTTCCCTAGCTTGCATTAAATTAATTCCTAAAACATAATTAGCTTCTAATAATCGCCGCTGAAAATATGGTTTGAACGCATTTAGCCTAGCATCTTCCATAAATCGTTCATAACAGAATATTTGATTTTTCGCTTTGCGAATGTTAATTGGTGGATTGCTAATCAATGTATCGCTTTGCTCATGTTGTCTATATCTAGTGAGTTTTTCTGGACAATAATAAGCTCCTAAACCAGAACGACAACAAAGATAGTTTATATATAAATCATAGCAACCGCCAACTTCTTCAGGAATTGCATCCCAATCTACAACATCCTTACGAATAACAGCAGCACAGGCACTGGCTATAGACATCTTGACTATGCCAATGTCGTAAAAAGGTTGATAAATACCTTCTTTTAAGGTGTCCCGATTCCATATCTGCGAATTATTTTTTGTGAGGACTTCATCTATGATGCTATCTGTATTGATTATGTAAGAATCGCAAAAAGCTACAGCTAAGTTAGGATTAGCTTCCAAAGTTGGTACCAGCTTTTCTAAGAATCCTGCTTCCCACATATCATCGTCGTGTAAACTGGCAACATACTTTCCCTTTGCTATTTTAAAACCATGTTTAATATTACCTAACATTCCTATGTTATGAGAATGTCGCCAAAAGCGAATCCGTGCATCTTGGAAACTATCAATTATTGGTTGAAAATCTTCATTACTACAGTTATCACAAACAATGATGTCAAGATTTTGATAAGTTTGTTTAACGGCACTAGCAATTGCTTGCTTAAGATAATGTGGTCGGTTATATGAGGGAATAATAACACTGACTAAAGGTTGCTTATCTTCATGATTGTCTGACATTTTTGCTCCTATAGTTGTTACATTCTGACTTATATGATGTTTGCCAAATCAGCCATAAGAAACAGTTTGTCTAGGGACTGACGCGTCTACAGTCCCTAAAGCCATGACAGGACTAAAGTCCTGACTACGAGCAAATATTTTTTATTCAGTAGAGTTAATAAGTTCTTTCTGATTACGGCTTTTAATTACTTTTGCAGGTACACCCACAGCTACGGAAAATGAGGGAATATTTTTGGTGACGACGGAACCAGCGCCAATGACACTTCCATGACCAATAGTAACTCCATCTAATACTTTGACTCCGGAACCAAGCCAACAGTCATCCTCAATGGTAATTCCCCGGCAAGTTACACCTTGAGAACCAATTGGCTTGGTGGTATCTGCATAAATATGATTATTAGCAAAAATGCCAGAGTGTGCCGCAATTAAACAGTTATTACCAATGGATACATTGCCGGGCCCAGCAATAGTAACATAAGGCCCAAGAAAAGTACCTTTACCGATATGAATAGACGTATTTATTAAGGCTTGAATGTCAACACCATAACTAAAAATCACGTCATTTGCTATGTAAATAAGATTATTTGGATGTCCACTAGCATCAATATTAACACCTCGACAAATCCTCACATCAGTGCCAAGTTTAATATAACTAGGTTCAATAAACTCTACACCATATTGAATACTTACTATTCTGCCCTTACTGGAAAAAATATGGCGATACATTGAATTTCTTAATGTGCTACCTAAACTTGTAGGTATTCCTCTTAAGCAATTAAGTATTAAGCTTTCCTGAATTTTTTTCCATTTTCCAGGATATGGTTGAGGCTTCATTTTTAGGTGAACTGCCATAAATTACGGTGGCTTATTTATAGCAGTTTTTGTTTTTTAGGTTATGCCAAAATGACAAAAATATCCCAGATAAATAGTAATAATAGCTAATTATTTATATTTAATTTTTAATATACATAATTCTCATTTTAAGAAGAAAAAATAATTCTTAAGGTAGACATAATCCTGGATAATTAACTAAAAAAACTGGCAGTGAGTGGGAAAATACTTCTTCATACTCAGTTGTATTCAATAAGAATCCCACTCCCTACTCGCCATTAATGTGGAATCGACAAAACCCAATCTCGTAACAGTGGGTTTACTTGTTCTGGGACTTCATCGTGGGGACAATGACCAGCTACCAGAAAATGCTCTGTGAGTTCAGGATAATATTGACGAAACTTTTGGGAACGTTCCCGCGCATTCATCCAAGGATCAGCTTCTCCCCACAATAGCAACAGAGAACAAGTTAATTGCTTTAATAAAACATCAACTTTCTCTCCTTGAGGAGTACTAAACACGGAAACAAATACATCTAAAGCACCAGGATCATCAGCAGGACGACGAATTTCTGCTATTAGTTGGTCTGTAATTGCACTTTTATCGAGATAAACTTTCTCTAAAGTTTGGCGAATTACCCAATGTTGACGTATGTATTGAAATAACAGAAACTGGGCGAATTGTTGTTGAAACATCCACTTCACAGAATCACCTAAAAGTTTCTGTAAGGGAGAAGGTTGTTTGGGTGGCTGAATTTGTGACTGTAATGCTTCCGGTTCAGAACTAGTTTGGTTTTGGCTAAAAGGGCCAGCGCTATTGAGCAACACTAAGCCAGCCGCAGCATCAGGACACTGGGACGCAACACACAAACAAGCATACCCACCTAGTGAATTGCCTGCCAATACTGCTTTTTGACCAATCACTTCACTGATAAAATCAGAGAGTTGATCACGCCAGAGGTCGCCACCATACTGCAATTTAGGTTTTGCTGAACGGCCAAATCCCAAAAGGTCAATGGCAAATACTTCAAAATCTGCACACAGTCCTGTGATATTCTTGCGCCAGTGGTCTGTGGAAGCACCAAACCCATGCACCAATAGCAATGGTGGACGTTGTGGTTGTTTTTCTCCTGCATGGACATAGTAAATGTTATGTCCGCGCCACTGCCAATATTTACCAGGAATGGGCGTTGTTGAAGAGGCTATGGTTACCTGCATGATATAAAGAAATGTTAAGTAACTTCTAATAATTGTAGACCAGCGCCCCTGGGCAGAAGTCAAAAAAATTATCAGCTGACTAATGACTAAATTATTAATTACAGGTAAAACTCAACTTTTGGGCGTAATTGGTTATCCGGTGGAACATTCGCTGTCACCTGTGATGCACAATGCGGCGATCGCCCAATTGGGATTAGATTATATTTATCTACCTTTTCCTATAGAACCACAGAATTTAGAGGTGGCGATCGCAGGCTTTGCCGCTATGGGGGTTGTGGGTTTTAGTGTGACTATTCCTCATAAACAGGCAATTATGCCTTTATTAGCGGAAATTACTCCCATTGCCCAAGCTATTGGGGCAGTAAACACTGTTTATCGTCAAAATCATCAATGGGTAGGCACAAACACTGATATCGAAGGATTTATTGCGCCTTTACAAACAACATATCAGCAAAACTGGAGTCAGCAGGTAGCGGTAATTTTAGGCAATGGTGGTGCAGCTAGGGCGGTTGTCGCCGGGTGTGATCAATTAGGGTTTGCCCAAATTCATGTTGTGGGGCGTAATCTGCAAAAGTTAGAAGAATTTCGTCATAGTTGGGGCAATTCACCCTTGGCTGAGAAATTACAAGTACATACATGGGATAAACTAGCAAAACTAATACCTCATGCCAATTTACTAGTAAATACCACACCTGTGGGCATGTATCCCCATGTGGATGAATCACCATTGAGTGCAGAAGAAGTAGAGAAGATTTGCCCAGGTGCCATCGCCTACGATTTAATTTATACTCCTAACCCGACACAATTTCTTCAACAAGCCCAAAAACAAGGCGCAATTGCCATTGATGGCTTAGAAATGTTAGTCCAACAAGGAGTAGCAGCATTAAAAATCTGGTTACAGTTGGAAACTATTTCTGTGGATGTGATGCGTCAAGCTTTGCGAAATCACCTGAGATTGTAGTGGGGATTAGGGATTACTCTAGCCCCTAGCCCAAGCGCCCCTCTTCCCGCTTTAAATTTTTTATCTCCGCTTTAAATTTTTTATCTCCCCATTTGTCCCTTATCCCCAATCCCTACCTCTGCGGCCAGCGCCAATTGTAACGATTCCATTCATAAATACCTTGAATTTCGTACTCAGAACCGTCGTAGAAACGCACAATGCAATTAGTAGGGCAATCATCGCCATCGTAAATTTCATCAACTTGCAGCACCATGCAAGAGAACCATTCCCGTAGACAAGGGCCATCGTCTTGTACCCATTCCCATAGTGCATTGGAAACTTCGATGCGATCGCCTACTCTCAGTTTGAGTGCATCTTCAAAGTAAGAATACTTATCAAAATGATATGATTCTACACGATTGAGCCATTGTAAACCGTAGCGTTGGCGAATAAATTGTACATTGCCAGAATCGTTGTTATGTAGCCAGTCGTTGAGTAATTGCACCTTCCAAGTGCGGTTTTGTTGTTCCTCCATCTTGACGAACTGTAAAAACACTTCTAATTCTTCTGAAGTAAGTTCGTCTAAGGGATTGGCTACATCTGACATCCTAGATTTCGAGTTTCCCTGAATTTGCTCGATTACTTGCAGTAATATCTGTTTCTGCCTATCAGAGAGAGGGCAACTAGCTGCATCACAACTATTAAATGCTGCTTGCATGGCTGTTTCAATCTCATCTGGAGTCATAAGTTAATGGCAACTGAAGGGTGTATTTCCCTAATTATTACAAAAAAGTTAAATTACATGGACTGGAGGAGATGGGGGAGAGTCGCTAATGACCAATGACGCCTGCAATTGCTGTTTGAGCCTAGAATCCCTACCCTAGAAGGGTAAGGAGTGTGTCAACATATTTAAATATCGAAGACATCAACAAATTCACCAATTTTAGCTATGCAGAAATATTCAAAAATCATAACTCAGTATGCAAAATTAACATCAGTCGTCTTGATTGCCTGTGTAATCACGTTTCTATCGTGGGTGCATACTCCCTCAGCTGTAGCGCTGACACAAATTAAACTATTTGATCTTTCTTATCAAGATTGTCCACCAGAACTGGCAGAAGGAGCTGTGATCAGTAGTGGTAGTGCAGCAGCTAACTGCTTTATTGTCACTGGCAAAGCAGAAAATGGCACTTATAAAACAGTATACGATGCAGATATCTTCGGTCGGGTCTATGATGCTAACAATAACCCAGTGATGCAAAACCGCACCCGTCTTGGTTCTATTGCCGAAGTTCCTCCAGGCGTCAGTGACTTTGAGTTGAGAATATCCGTAGCTGCGAACCAGCCCGAACCTTTACAGTTGAAGCAGTTTAAAGCTGCCGGCTTTAGCGGACAAGTTCGCAGGTAAAAGAGGCAAGGGGGCAGGCTTCGCCGTGAGCGTCAGCCGTTAGCGTAGCTTCCCGAAGGGTACGGGGGTAGGGGGAAATACTTTCGATTAGTACCAACATCTTTGTTTTTGATCTTCCTCACCTCCCCCATCTCCCCATTGCCTGTTCTCTGCTACAACTAAAATCCCTGTACAAATGTCAGGCTAGTTAAGGTTCTCAGTAAGCCACCAATTAAATTAAGTGCCAAAAATGCCAAAATGGGGGATAAATCTATACCACCCAATGGGGGAATAATTGAGCGAAACAGATTAAGATAAGGGTCGGTTATCTGGCTTAAAGCAGCAAAGGGCTGGTTATACCAGTTGATTGTGGGGAACCAGGTCAATAAAACCCGAATAATTAGCAAATAGCTATAGAAGGTGACAAAGGTAGCCAAAGTGGTAAACAGTAAATTCATGGATAAGTTACTTTCCTGCTAAGTGTCAAAAGTGGTCTTATTATTGATTTTAATTTAGTCCACGACATGAAGTGTGCGGATTGCCGCATTAAACAGTATTAGCACTTTGTCTAGAGATTTCCCAAAAACTAGAAATAAATTTTTTAATTTCTACATCCAGCACAACATCTTCTTGATCTTTGTCCCCTTATCCACCACCCACCCTCATGAATCTTGGGTAAGAGAGCGGTCATTCACCGACTGAGTGGAACTACCGTTAACATTTCCTAGTTGTTGGCGCACTTCGTCAATTGTGGCATTCAACTGAGCTATTTTATCTTCGAGCGATCGCCTGGCCATTTCCATATCTTCATCATCTGAGGCGATTATTTGTCGTCGTTTCGCGGATACTTTTTTGGTTCCTGTTTGGCCATTAGTTAGTTCTGTTTCTGATTCTGCGATCAATTCCCCATCTCGACGAGAAGCAATCACCGCACCGAGAACGCCACCAACTACGCTACCAAAAATTGCTCCTGCGAAAAAACCACTGGCAAAACCATCACGCTGACTCATACTTTACCGCCTTGAACAAATCTTGCAACTTCTAGATGTAGTTCAGCTATTTTTCGTTCATAGCTGCATACTAGCTTCAAAATCAAAAAATAACCAATCGCTGTGTAAGCAAAAAACCAGGGAGAGTGAGTTATTTTTGGGATTTCCCTAAGTCCCAAAGATGCGATCGCCTGCATCTCCTAATCCCGGTACAATGTATCCCTGATCGTTGACTATTTCATCAATGGTCGCAGTGTAAACTATTAAACCTGGATACGCTGCACTCAGTTTTTGTAACGCTGGTGGAGCAGCTACTACACAGACAATTCTTGTCAAAGCTGGGTCAACACCCCGTTGTGTTAATTCTGCCATCGCCGTCATAATTGACCCGCCCGTTGCTAACATTGGGTCGGTAATTAACACCCTAGTTTGGGGGTCAAATTTTTCTGGTAATTTGTTCAAGTAGCAGCTAGGCTCCAGTGTCTCTTCATTTCGCACCAAGCCTAAATGGTAAATCGCAGCCAACGGTAGCAAGGTTTGCGCTCCTTCTAATAATCCTAGCCCTGCCCGTAGAATAGGCACAACTGCCATAGGCACTTCTGGATTAATCAAAGTTGCTGGAGATGCATCTAAAGGACTCTGCACCATTGTTTCTAAAGTTGGCAACCACTCTCGTGCCGCTTCGTAAGTCAGCCATCTGCCCAACTCTGTAATGGCACTACGAAATAAGACCGAGGGCGTAGCAGCATCACGGGCAACTGCCAGCCAGTGCTTGATTAAAGGATGGGGTGGAACATAAACACGCAGTTGTACCGTCATAGCCAAAAATGGGTACTTACATTTTCTAAGAACTGAAACATCATCATACTCTTTCCGGCGTACTGCTAACCGCTAAAATCAGCATTCTTCAATTTAATGCAAAATTTTTGCATTAATAGTTGACATCTATTCTCAACCAAGGCTATATTGTTAATCAGTGTTCTCCTCTCTTTAAGGATCGGCAGACGGGATTGGCCAGCGGTAGCAGGCTTGTCCCTCTTTTTTGTGAAAATTTAACTGAGCAAAATCTCATCTCTCCAAGTGTTAAAGGGCTGAATACCAATATATTCAAGGTTTAGCAGCCCTGGGGAGCAAATATTAAGATAAAGTGCGTATAATACCTTTAAAAAAAGTAATATAAAATACGATTTCCTTAAATAATTTCATGTAATGGCTGACCGCATATCTCCGACTTTCAGCACAGCAACTTCATCTGTTGATTCTTCTTTTGATGTAATTGTTATTGGTTCTGGTATTGGCGGTTTAGTGACAGCAACCCAGTTAGCAGCCAAAAAAGCTAAGGTGCTGGTACTAGAAAGTTATTTAATTCCAGGTGGTAGTTCTGGTGCTTTTGAACGCCAGGGCTATCGATTTGATGTGGGCGCATCCATGATTTTTGGATTTGGACAAAATGGTACTACTAATTTACTCACCCGTGCCCTTGATGCTGTAAATGTTAGCCAAGAAACAATCACTGATCCCGTACAGATTCACTATCACTTACCTAATAAATTAGACCTGAAAGTTGAACGGGTTTATGATAACTTCTTGCAAAATCTTATTGCTTATTTTCGCCATGAAGAAAAAGGTATTCGTCGCTTTTATGACGAGTGTTGGCAGGTTTTCAATTGCCTTAATAGCATGGATTTACTGTCGCTAGAAGAACCTCGGTATTTGCTGCGAACTTTCTTACAGCATCCCTTAGCATGTCTTGGTTTGGTCAAATATTTCCCCCAAAATGTTGGCGATGTCGCCCGACGCCATATTAAAGATCCAGAATTATTAAAATTTATTGATATGGAGTGTTATTGCTGGTCGGTGGTGACAGCTGACATGACGCCAATGATTAATGCGGGCATGGTTTTTTCTGATAGGCACTATGGCGGAGTTAACTATCCTAAAGGCGGAGTCGGACAAATTGCCCAAAAATTGGTAGAGGGTTTAGAAAAAGCTGGAGGTAAGATTCAGTACCAAGCTAGGGTCACAAAAATTATCACAGAACAAGGGCGCGCCGTCGGAGTGCAACTAGCTAATGGTAAAATTTATCGTGGTCAACGAATAGTTTCTAATGCTACACGTTGGGATACTTTTGAAAAATTACTACCTGTAGAGAAAATACCCTCTAATGAGATAAAATGGCAACAAAGCTACGAAAAATCGCCAAGTTTTCTGAGTCTGCATATGGGGGTAAAAAGTTCAGTATTGCCTGAAGGGACAGAATGCCATCATATAATTTTGTCAGATTGGCAGCAAATGACAGCACCATCTGGGACACTGTTTGTTTCCATTCCCACATTGCTTGACCCAGATTTAGCTCCAGAAGGATATCACATCATCCATGCCTTTACACCTGAGTGGATGAATGCATGGCAAGGGCTGTCTGCTAGTGAGTACGAGGCGAAGAAAGAAACAGCCGCTGGGCAAATCATTGACCGACTAGAGAAATTTTTCCCCGGTTTAGACGCGGGCTTAGATTATTTAGAAGTAGGGACACCCCGCACCCATCGCCGCTTTTTAGGGCGTAAAGATGGTACTTATGGGCCCATTCCCCGGCGCAAGTTACGGGGGTTGTTGGAGATGCCATTTAATCGCACAGCGATTCCGGGACTTTATTGTGTCGGAGATAGTACCTTTCCTGGTCAGGGATTAAATGCAGTAGCATTTTCTGGTTTTGCTTGCGCTCATCGCATAGCTGTAGATTTGGGATTTTGAAGATCCGGTACCGAATTTGGGAACAACAAACCCTTTTCAGGCGCAGCTGGAGAGCAACAAGTTTTTCGCAGTACCATATAAGCGCTAACTATCTCTCCAAAGGTGGATGTATGACGATGCCTCTACGTCAAACGTTATTAAAACCTGATATTCAACTTTCTTATTTAGAGTGGGAGCAAGGTACAGAACCCTTGCTGCTGTTACATGGTTTAGCTGACCACGCCCTGGTTTGGTCTAGCTTGGGAGATAACCTAGCATCCGATTATCACATAGTGGCGCCAGATATGCGCGGTCATGGTGAAAGCAGCAAGCCAGTGGATGATTATACCTTTGCCAGTGCGATCGCCGACCTAGAAGCACTCATGGATCATCTAGGATGGTCTTCGGCTCATGTTGTCAGTCATTCATGGACGGGTAAACTAGCTGCTATTTGGGCTAGGGAAAATCCAAAAAGATTACGCAGTATGGTTTTGGTTGACCCAATTTTTATTTGGAAGATGCCTAGTTTATTGAAGTTAACCTTCCCCTTGTTGTACCGTTTCTTATCGTTTCTCAAAGGTATGGGCCCCTTTGCTAGTTACGAGGAAGCCGAAGCACAAGCGCGTCAGTTAAACCAATATCAAGGATGGACTAGCTTACAACAACAAGTATTTCAAGCCGGAATTGAACAAAAACTTGATGGCAGTTGGGGTAGTAAGTTTACTATTGCGGCCCGTGACGGAATTTTTGCCGATGTGATGTGTGTACCTGGTTTTATTGTGCCTCTGGATATCCCTGCTATGTTTGTGCAGCCAGAAAAAGGACTAAATCGACAAGATTGGCAAATTAAACCCTACAAAACTTATCTCAAAAATCTTCACCTCTGCCAAGTTCCTGGAAACCATTGGCCATTTTTGACGGAACCTGAGGCATTTAACCGGACTGTAGCTACATTCTTAGCAGAATGTAAGTAGAACAAGTCTGATTTTGACTTTTATATTCAATCATGAGCCTTTGTATAAATCCAGTTTGTCCTCAACCCTATCACCCAGATAATCAAGACCGTTTTTGTAAAAGATGTGGCTCTCAACTAGAATTGCTAGGACGTTATCGGGTGATGCGTTGGTTGAGTGACAAAAATGGTTTTAGTAAAGTTTATGAGGCAGACGAACAAGGCACACCAAAAATCATTAAGGTACTCAATGAGAATTTATCAAATGATTCTCAAGCAGTAGAATTGTTTTGCCAAGAAGCATCACTTTTAGAACATTTACATCATCCGGATATTCCCCAATTTGCTGGTTATTTTCAGTATCAAACTCGCAATAATTTAGTTTTACACTGTATTGTCTTGGAAAAAATTGACCAACCCAAATTGGAGGAGTGGTTAAAGCAGCAAAATAGTTACATTTCCCAAGCACAATCTGTGGATTCGTTAAAACAACTGATACAGCAACAGATGAAAACTAGTACAGCAAATGTAGTCACTAGTTCTCAATCTCCAGCAACTTTACCCACACCAGTCAAGCATTTAGACAAAGTACCTCTACTAGCCCTCCTGGCAGCTTTATTAGTTTCTTTTGGATTACTTAGTTTGATAGCTTTAGCAACTCTTGCCCCACAGTTTGCTTTTTTGGCAACATCAACCCAATCTCCCCAAAGAAGAAGTACAGTTGATTACTTTCCTTATGCAGAAGGTATGGATAGTCAAGGAAAAACTGCCCTATTTAATATAGCTGTTTTGTCGGTTGAATATAAATGGTTACCAGGGAGTAATTTTCAAATTATATATAACGATCAAATTATTAGCGTCGATGTTTTAAGGTTGACATTAGAACAAGCAGGTATACAGACAATCATGGAAGAGCCTAGTGAAATTATTGCCATAGGGATTGCTGCTTGTGGAGGTAACCGAGAAGTTCAAGAACGGAAAGCTTTAGAACGTTCTCAGCAAATTCAACGTTTAGCAAAAACTTTATTTAGCAATACACCCAGTGTGCAAGGATATCGTTTATTAAATCTTGGTCAATTTCAACGCTATAATTGTCAACCAAATCAAAATTTAACTGCATACCAAAACAGTGTAATTATTATTGGTGCAAAACCACAATCAAATAATGTAATTCTCGATGAAGCCCTACGAGATAGGTTAGAAAATAAACCCTTTGCAGATTTCAAGTTAGAAGATTATTCTTTGGGTGCGGTGGAGAAGTTTAGAACTATAGATAGGGAATAGGGAATAGGGAATAGGAAGTCAACATTATGGGCTGAATCTTGTCAATAATTCTGCACAAGATAATTGCAAACACAAAGGAGTAGACTCTTCTGGAGATAACTGTAATAAACTTTCAATAACTTGTGAAAGTTCTTCATCTGGCGACACGGCGAAACTAGGACAATTCGTGTCCCCGCAGCGCTGGCAGATGAAATTATGAGTTATGCCAGGGCATTAGATAGCGATAATGCCGTGTCACAAGGCAATACACAAGAAATTATTATCCTGAACGCGATTGTGCAAAGCACAGTGCTAGAAGCGATCGCAAATTACATTCTCTGGCGCGGTGGCGGTCGCCACCCAAACCAGCACGGCAAGATAGTTAATGTCTCTGCCCGGACTTGGGACGAGTTGAGAAAGTTCGCCAAGATGGTAGAAGAACAGCCTGAACTCTTGGGATTAAAAAATGAGTAGAATTTGAGTAGCGCGATCGCACTAGGTTTTAAGCGGAAATGGTCAAAAATCGGGCAAGATAAAGATATGATTTTCAAAAACCCAAGCCGATGACGGGATTTGAACCCGTGGCCTGCTGATTACGAATCAGCTGCTCTACCACTGAGCCACATCGGCACATACAGCAAGTAATTATAGCATCATTTCTTCATGGTAAAACCAAATCCTCAAAATCGCTTGAATCCAGAACAATATGCTCGCCTCAAAGCGGAAATGGCAGCACCCTATCGTGGCTTGCGGCAATTTCTCTATATTGGTTTTGGTGCATCTGGTTTGATTGGCGCATTTATCTTCTTTTTTCAAGTACTGGCTGGACGAGATGTTGATAGCGCATTGCCTAATTTAGCGCTTCAAGTCGGAGTTGTGGCACTGATGATCTTTCTTTGGCGCTGGGATCAAAGTCGGAAAAGACGTTCGTAGATGCATAAAAGACTAACTTACAAAAATTAATAATTAGTGTTTTTTGACTATTTTGGTTTAAAAAATATTCATATTTTTCCAACCTTGGAAATACAAGTAGAGAAAAAATAAAAAAAACATTAGAAAATTTCAAAAAGCAAAAATTTCTGAGAAACTGGAAATTGTTCAAACAGGGTCAGCCAATATAAAGACCCTGAATATACACCCAAATCCATTTAAATGGGGTTATCTATATTTAAAGACCCCAAAGTTGATAAAAAGAAAAATTTTGTCAGCGCCAGATTAACAAATTGTCAGTCTGGCGCTTTTAATGTTTAAGTCAGAAGTTTACTGAGCCGTAACTAAATATGGTGAAGGAATTGGTTGGGCGCGTCCAGCATTAACTAGTGCTTGGTAAACAAAGGCAGCAATTTCGGCTCTTGTCGCCGGACGATTAGGATTGAGTTGCCTAGCGGTGGGATAGTTAATCACTAATTGGCGTGTAGTTGCAGCAGCAACAGGGCCAATCGCATAATTAGGAATTTGGGCAGCGTCAGTGTACACAGAAATTGCATTCTGATTACTAGCAGTTAAACCCAGACCATTAGCTAAAGAAACTAATGCCTGTACTCTGGGAATTTCCTGCTGTGGTTTAAAGGTACCGTCAGGATAACCAGCCAGGTACTGACTGCGGTAAGCAGATTGAATGGCATTGTAAGCCCAAAAATTACTAGCCACGTCTCTAAAATTAATATTTGCGCGTTTAACTGGTGGTGTCAAAGCTTTGGTGACAATAGTGGCGAATTGAGCGCGGGTTACAGGATCATTGGGTTTGAATGTGCCATCAGGAAACCCAGCAATAATACCTTGTGCAGCTAAGGCTTCAATATAAGCTTTTGCCCAGTAACCTTCCGGCACATCTGCAAAAGCAGTTTGTCCAGTTGGGAGGTCAACAGCAGCAGCCACAAAATTGACTTGACCAGAAATGCGACTTTGATCAATATCGTTGCCAATAGCCAAAATTGTATTGCTTGTAGTGGCATTGTTCACGTCATGACGAGCATTCCCGCGAATCAGGTTACCACCAGGATTTTCATTGGTACCGAGGTCTGGTTGAGCATTGACAGTTGCGACAAGACCATCCCGTTTATTATTTTGAATTACATTCTTACGTAATATAGGCCGGGCTGATTCTGAGATAAACAGACCGTCTTGATTTTGGATAATTTGGTTACCCTCAATTAAAGGTGTAGAACTACCACCGATAGCTAGACCAAAACCTGTATCCTGAAACAAGTTATTGCGAATTTCACCTTGGGAAGTTCTCGCTATGGAAATCCCGTTGCCTTGGTTTTGCACAAATAGGTTATTTTCTACTCTGGGATTACTGGTACCCGTAACAAAAACTCCCTCTCTGGCACTGTTAGTGAATGTATTATTTGTAATGGTGGGATTACTAGATTCTACCCAAACCCCTGTACCACGAGGATTTTGGTTGGTGACCGTCACGCCAGAAATAGTACTATTGTTATTAGCCAAGATGGTAATATCTTGTCGGGCAAAGGTACGACTGGTGTAAAAACCACCACCTGTAATTAAGACTGCTTGACCTCTACTAGATTCGTCTCCCCGTAAGGATACTCCTGGGTTGAGTAACAGAGGGAATTTCTCTCCGGTGTCGCTATTATAAGTCCCTGGTGCTAGTTGAATAGTTGTACCTGATTGAGCTTGGCTAAGAGCGTAGGTAATTGTTTTATAGGGCGTTGCTTCGGTTTTACCAACGCCAGCAGTGTCTGTACCAGTTGTGGGATTTACGTAAATTATTGTTGCAGATGTGGGAACTTGCGCCATTAAAGTTGCGGAAGTAGCTTCTTGCTGGGTAACACCAGCATTTGCCCCACTGATTAAGAATGTAGAACCTCCAGAAACAACTAATAAAGCTGCTAGTCCGGCTTGTAAGGGTAAAAGAGATCCGAGAGAATTATGAGAAATCAAACGAATATATTTTACAGAAGAAATGTGAAAACCCCGATATTTCATTGTTAGATCTGTGGTGTGCTGAATTACAGTTGGTTAAACAGGGTCAAATGTAGCAGCTACTTAGCTGCCAAGCCCATGCCAAACTATACCGGATGACTAGCAAATAATCAGCTAAGTTTCGTAAGAAAACATATTAATATTTTTGTGCAAATTTCAAAATTTATCCAGTCTAGCCTAAATAATCAAGCGATCGCCATAGCTAAATTTGCTCACCATTAACTAATGACGAGCTACATCAGCAGTATAAATTTGTGCCTGAGAGCAGTGGTTTTCCGAAGATAGATACCTAAAGCCAGATGTCCTTAATTGGTAGCAATAGATATGATCCTCAGAACAACAAACCTGATGGTAATGAGGAGAAATGCGTTATCAATTTCCGGTACTACGTCGAGTCTTAGTAATAGTTAGCACTTGTACTTTCTTTTTCAGCACTCCCGCCTTCGCTGCGGAACGAGTAGTGCTAAGGTATGGAATCCTGCGTGAATCAATTTCTGTAGAGGAGTTATCAACTTTTGCGAAAACTGGGGAACTTTCACGTTCACTACGAGTAAATTTTGCCTTGGCTCGACAAGATCCCCAAGCAATTCGTCCATATTTCACGACACCAGTGCAGGTCAACTTGGTCACTTTAGATAGAGTATTAAATAGCCCTGTTGGTAATCTTATACTCGATGAGCTGAGTCAAGCGATTCACACACCATCACGGACAGCCGACAGACAAGCTTTGCGCTCCGCTTTAATACTCTCTGCTAGTGAAGATGGGCAGATAACGTTGATGGAAGTAATTGGAAATTATCCCACCTCAGATGTAGAAATTGACGGCGATCGCTTGGGTAATGCATACCGTCAACTCCGTCGCTTGCAAACAGGTATACAAGATTTCCTGAGATTTTAATAAGCTAAAGTTTCTAAAGTTTCTCGTAAATATTTTTGTACCTGCTGTTCTAGGCGAAGTCCCTGTAATTGAGCATCATGTTCTAGTTGCCAGCGTTGAAAACCGGAACTAGTAGCGATGGCGCATTTGAGACTATACCAAATTTCCGGATCAGCAGAGAATGGGCGATCGCTAGCAGATGGAATTTGAGCCATAGTTTCTCATTCCTTAGTTTTAAGTTCAACAGTTACGGCAGTCATCATTTTCAGCAGATACAACCCTGCCTACATGAGACAGTGCATAATTTGCTTAATACCTATAAGGATTACTTTAGGGGTTTTTGGGGGTCTGTGTTCATCCTGCTCAGAGATGAAAACAACTGGGGGATAATTTGGTTAACCCGTACACCTAAAATCGTGAAGTCCTGCTTAATCTTTTCTAAAGATAATGGTTCTAGGGCGGCAAATTCTGTGTCATTGGTCACTAAAACTCGCGCCACACTCACGGGAATTTGTAAAAATAAGTTACTAGCAAAAAAGGCTAAAGCAGCTAGCAGTAAACCCAAGCTGCGCCACTGGGGTAAAAATTTAGCTAAATTAGCTACCTGTGGCACCATTTGGTAAAGTTGCCATAACACCCCAATTAATAATATTGCTGCTGCTAAGGATAAAAAGCGATTTAACTTTGTCTTAATTAAACAGAGAATTTTCCGCTGTTGCTCAGTTAAATTTTCTGGCTTCAGGGCCACACCCAAAATAGCAAAAATATAAAAAGGGCGGTGTAACTGCATCCATAACAGTGGGATCACACCAATGCTGGCTACGAGGAACAGCTCTAACCATACTGGCAAAAGCGGTTCACCCACAGACAGAAATAATAAGCACATTACCAAAAAGATTGGTGTAGCCGCTAATCCAGCGATGTGAATCCACAATATAGGTTCAGAGCGAAATGAGGCCATATCAAATTTGTGTGTGCTTAATTCACCGAAATTTGCCTAAAGGGGAACCCACCGTTCTCCAGACAGACGAAACCATCTTTACAAAACTTGAGGTATTCTCAGTCCTGTGTGTACAGGCGGGTTTAGCCCGTGCTGAGTTTTGAGTTTTGAGTTTTGAGTTGTCAACCCAAAACCCATCACTTTTACTCATGACCCAGCACTGAGTACCTAGCACTACTTCGTTAAGGTGAGTGTACGACGCTTGGTGACCATCTGATAGGCTTCAATGAGGTCACCTTCAACCCAGTCATGGAACTTATCGATGTTGATCCCGCACTCGTAACCGGAGTTAACTTCGCGCGCATCTTCTTTCATCCGTTTGAGTGAGTCCAGAACACCTTCGTAGACGACTTTACCGCCACGACGTACTCGCACTTTGCAGTTGCGAACCAGCTTGCCAGATTGTACGTAGCAACCAGCCACTGCGCCCCGACCAACTGGGAATACGGCACGAACTTCGGTTTGACCAAGGGGTTCTTCCACCAACTCTGGTTCTAGAAGTCCTTCTAAGGCTCCTTGAATATCTTCCAAGAGTTTGTAGATGATATTGTATTCCCGCACATCTACCCCAGCTTCGTCGGCTGCTTGTCTAGCGCCACTGGCGTAGGTGGTGTTGAAGCCAATAATGACAGCTCCACTAGCTGCGGCTAAGTCAATATCTGTTTCCGTGATTTCCCCAGCAGTAGCCAATAGCATCCGAATTTGGACTTCGTTTTGCGGGATTTGTCTGAGAGATCCCACAATTGCTTCTACAGAACCTTGTACGTCTCCCTTCAAGATTAAGTTGAGTTCTTTCAACTCGCCTTCTTGTGCTTGGGCTGAGAGTGTTGTTAAAGTCACACGCCCCTGTAACAGACGGGATTGACGTTGCTTGTCTGCGCGATCGCTTGCTAGTGTTCTAGCTTCTTTTTCGTTAGCAAAGACCTCGAAGTCATCACCTGCTGCGGGTACATCACTTAAACCCAGTACCTCGACGGCAAAGGAAGGACTAGCAATCTCTACTCTCCGGCCTCTGTCATCAACCATCGCCCGGACTTTACCAAATGCCGAGCCAGCTACTAGCATATCTCCCACATGCAGGGTGCCATTCTGAATTAGCAAGGTCGCAACTGCTCCTTTAGCTTTATCCAGATGTGCTTCAATGACTGTTCCTTTAGCCGAGCGATCTGGGTTAGCAGAAAGTTCTCCGACTTCTGATACCAACAGAATCATATCTAAGAGGGTATCGAGGTTTTCGCCCTTGATGGCACTCACAGGAACCATGATTGTCTCACCGCCCCATTCTTCTGGGGTGAGGCCATACTGAGTCAGTTCTTGTTTCACCCGGTCTGGTTGTGCCCCTTCTTTATCAATTTTATTGATGGCTACAACAATGGGTACGCCGGCAGCTTGAGCATGGCTAATGGCTTCCACTGTTTGGGGACGAACACCATCATCAGCAGCTACTACTAAGATGGCAATGTCCGTAACCCTTGCTCCCCGTGCCCGCATCGCTGTAAACGCTTCGTGTCCAGGAGTATCTAGGAAGACAATCTGCTGTGTTTGTCCTTCATGTTGCACATCTACATGGTATGCACCAATGTGCTGGGTAATACCACCAGCTTCGCCAGATGCTACTTTCGTTTTGCGAATCGAGTCGAGCAAGGTTGTCTTACCGTGGTCTACGTGACCCATGATTGTCACTACTGGCGGACGCCGCTGGAGTAGTTGCATATCCGCCACATCCAGCATTTCTGTGACTTTGCGCGCTTCTGCTTCTGGTTCGGCGGTTTCGACTTCTATTTCTAGCTCTTTACCGACCAAAGTAATTGTGGGAATATCTAAATTCTGGGTGATACTCACCGCCATGCCTTTGAGGAACAGGATTTTCACAATCTCTGTGTCGGCAACAGCCAAAACATCAGCCAGTTCTTGCACTGTCAACGGGCCTGTAACCACTACCTTTTCGGGACGCTCACGCTTGGTCTCAACTTCTTGACGACGGTTGTGGTCACGGCGAGAAAAGGATCTTTTCGCTCTGGTAGTGGGCGCACTAATAGTTGCTGCACCAGGCGACTGTGTAGGACGAGCAGCTTTAGGTTTGGGGGGACGGGCAATAGAAAGACTAACCTGGACGATAGCTGGTGAATTTGCATCTTCGTCGTCTAGTAAATCGTCTTCTTCAAACTCATCTTCCAGGATCGGTTTGACCCGCTTGCCTTTAACACCTACTTTGCTCTTTTCTTTGATTTCGTCAATAATTTCTTCTTCTTGCCACTTTTTACCACCTTTGGCTAGACGCGGTGGAGTGGGGCGTTTCAAATCTAAAAGTTCGGCTGCAACCGGATCATTTCCTAGATCAGCTTTTCCGGGTGCGCCTGACATCGGTCTAGGCGGAGTAGCCGTTGGCATTGCTGCTACAGGTTCCGATGGACGTACTGGCCGGCTAGGTCTTGGCCCATCTCCGGTTGCTGCTTGTCCGGGAGGTCTATTGCCTCTAGGCTCCGGTCTGGATGGAGATGATGCAGGACGAGCCTGTTTTTGCACTGGAGCTTGTGGGGTATCCGTGCCTGTCGGTTTAGCAACCTTCTGCTTGGGTTGATCGCGTTTGAGTATGGGTTTGTCTGCCGGACTTAGCTGTTCAGTGGCAGGGGTGCTGTCCGCCGCAGGCCTGGCGGGTGGGGACACTAGTTGAGGTTTTTGGGGTTTTTCCGGTTTTGGTCTGGATGTAACCGTTTTTTCCGATTTTTGCTCTGCTATTGTTTCCGGTGCCTCTTCATTAGAAACTTGATCTGCTTGGGTGATTGCAGGTTCTGGCGAGGTCTCAGATTGATTCCGGGGTACAGGTCGAATTGGTGCCGTCGGCTTCATGGTTGAGACTGGTGTATCGAAGGGCCGTGGAGGTGAAGGAGGATTAGCTGTGGCTTCGCCATGCAAGCTATCAGACGAAGCAAGTTGGTTATCCGTAGCAACTGACGCCTCTGGGGCGTTGGAGGTAGTATTTCTCAATATTTTGGGTTTGCGAATTTCCAAAATTTGCTGTTTGTGAGGTGGAGCTGGTCGATTGCGAGAGCCAGTGTGCGGTGAATTTGGTTTATGACTGGTTGCACCTTTGGTGGTTACATTGGTAGCCGCCAGTTTTTCGGCAGCCGCTCGAATGCGTTCTGCCTCTGATTCTGAAATAGTGCTGCTATGGCTTTTGACCGAGATGCTGAGCTGGTCGCAAATTGCTAATAGCTCTTTGTTATCCAAATTCAATTCCTTTGATAATTCGTAGATTCTAACTTTGCCGTTGTTCATCCACTCTTCCCCTTTAATTTACAGTTTTTTAGCGGATGGTTGCCTGGTTTTCGACATCTCCATCCTTTGATTACTGTTTTTAGGTTGCCCTTGGTGATTTTGCCGGTGCCTCCAGTCAGGAAAGAGAGATGTTTTGGTTTAACTCTGACATTTCCACCCAAGATGATGGTTGATGCCAAGCTGCGCTTGAGCGCTACCAGGTTGCCATTTTTGTGTTTTTTGTTTTGCTGATTCTGAGTCTTCCACAACACAATCGAGTAAAACTTGTTGGGAGTATCACTTTGCCACTCTTTTTGTGGAAGAGCCGCAGGCTGACACACCCATTTACTATTTTGCCACTAACCCTATCAATTGCAGATGATGTGACTAAAGCCCGATGAATTCGGCTTTCGGCACAAGTACTCTGGGCATGACCACCACAAAGTTTTTCAACTTAGTTTTGATGTGGGGTATGGCTTTGGGCTAGACGTTGCCACAATGTTTGGTACAGTGTTTCTGGCACTGATGCATGTAGCGATCGCCCTAGTCGATTTTTTTTCTGAGCTGCTTGCAGGCAACTCATTTGCGGACAAATATAGGCAGAACGCCCCATGCCCTGATCTAATTGTACCTTTCCAGATGGAAAGACGCGGACTATCCGCCAAAAGTCTTGTTTCAAGCCTACTTTGCGGCAACTAATACAGCGCCGATAATTCGGTTTCATTAATCTTATCTGACTTCTCCCCAGGGGAGACGCTAACGCGAACAGGTAAGCAATCTGGATGTGAACATAAAGTTGTTATGATCAGTCTTTCACTTACTTATGATAAATTGCCTGATTCCTGGTAATCATTGAGACTAATTATGCTGTAAATAGTATCATCTCTCCCAGAAACTGAGAAATTAGATAAATTAATCGCGATCGCTTGTGTCAAAAGACTCTTCTTCTAGTTCTTCCTCCTCTAGTTCTTCTTGATTTTCATACTCTAGCTCTTCTAATTCCAAATCATCTTCCTCTGGTTCATATCTGGATCGGGAGGCAGCGAATTTAGCATCTTCACCTGCATAGTCGTACTTAGCTTTATCTTTAATATCGATTTTCCAACCAGTGAGACGAGCTGCCAAACGAACGTTTTGCCCTTCTTTACCAATTGCTAAACTTAGTTGATCTTCGGCTACTAGTACGTGAGTTTGTCTAGTTTCAGGGTCCATGAGGCGGACTTCATCTACCCTGGCTGGACTTAAGGCATTAGCAATATATGTAGATGGGTCAGGAGACCAGCGAATCACATCTATTTTTTCACCACGTAATTCGTTGACTACTACTTGAATGCGCGATCCCCTAGCGCCAATACAAGCACCCACTGGGTCTACATCACGGTCTAGGGTATCTACTGCTATTTTAGTCCGGGGACCTACATAACGGGAAGGGGGATTAGCCTCTCGCGCTACAGCTACAATCCGCACCACTTCATCCTCAATTTCTGGGACTTCGTTGGCAAATAAATAAACCACTAAGCCAGCATCGGCACGAGATACGAGTAATTGAGGTCCTCGTTGTTGACCTTGGGAAACTTTTTTGAGATATACCTTAAACGTAGCATTTGCTCGATAATTATCGTTGGGCAATTGTTCACGTTTTGGTAATTCAGCTTCCACTTCTGGCTGACCAAAGTTACTGGTGACTGCCAGAATTACTGATTGTCTTTCAAACCGCAAGACTCTAGCTTGGAGAACGGTGCTTTCTAAGTCTTGAAATTCTTCTTGCACCATCTGGCGTTGCTGATCCCGTAGTTTCTGCGCCAGTACTTGCTTGGTTTGCATCGCGGCCATGCGCCCAAATTCCCCTTGATCTGGGGTCACATCTAGGACAACAGAATCTCCTAATTGTGCTTCGGGAGCAACTTGTTGAACTTCATCAAGAGATATTTGATGATCGGAATTATCAACTGCTTCAACGATGCTTTTAGTCGAAAGAACACGAAACCCTTCTCCTTCGATATCGAGTTCTACTTCAAAATTCTCAAAATATTCTTCATCAAATTGTTTTCTTTCTAAATTTTGGGCGCGACGATAACGTTCGTAGCCTTTGAGTAATGCTTCTCTAATAGCGGATTGCACTGCTAGACGAGGCAAATTGCGCTCGCGGCTGATACTTTCAATTAATTCTTTTAATCCTGGTAAACTAACCATTGACATAAGCAATCTCCTTTAAAATTAAATGCTAGGGACTAGAGACTAGTAACAATAAAGAAGGTAGAAACTCAGCATAAATAAGCATTAAAGAATTAAGGATGTAGAGAAAGTTTTTACTCTATTCCCTAATCTCTAGCCTCTAGCCTAAGCGCCTCTAGCCCCTAGTTTCCCGTTGATTAGCGCTCCTCTAGCTGCACCTTTGTAATCAGGGTGCGGGGGATTTCAATGACGCGGCCTTTTTGGTTTAAGTAAACAGTTGTTTCGTCCCGGCGAATCAATTGACCAATCCACTCTTGTTGTCCGTCGTAGGGTTGGGAAGTGGAAATGATTACAGGAAATCCTTTGAAGGAAATAAATTCCCTGTCGGTTATTAGTTGTCGTGAAATTCCCGGACTGGATACTTCCAAGACATAAGCGTCTGGAATGATCTCTGCCGCATCTAAGGAAGCTTCCAAAGCACGACTCATCCGTTCACAATCACTCAGACCAGTGTCATCCTGGGGATTACGAATATCTACCCGCAATACTGGTGGACGCTGGTTAGTATGAAACACTATGCCAACGACTTCCAAGCCCAGTTCTGCCGCTACTGGTGTTGCCAAATCTATAATTTGTGGAACTAAAGGATGAGTCATGCGAAATTTCAATAAAAAAAGTGGGCGTAGACCCACTTCCTGCGATAGGGATATCTTCCAAGAAGTCTTGTGACGAACTAATAATAGTTCGTCTCTATTCCGAGTTTAGCGCATTTCTTTCATAGTCAATAGTCATTGGTCATGGGGAAAAACTTCATCCTTGCTTCTTGATCCCGCTGATTTCTCTCAACTTTCCCTCTTTACTGGGAGAACAGTACCTTGATCGACAAAGGGTGCTTGTGTTCTTAGCTTTCTAGTTTGTTCTAAAATTTGGTCTATATCTTCTTGGGAAAGCCGTTGGACGTAGTTGAGTTTGACTTCTTCTAAGAAATCAGCAAGTAAGCTTTGAATTTCCTCAAGTACATGTTTTTGCTGCATTTCTTCTCCCAAGGCGGCGGTAAAGCGTTGTGCTAGTTGACTAGAAAGTTGCGCCCCTATAGGATCTTCCATCGCAGCAGTTACGGCACTGTAAAGGTTAGTGGTGATTTGAGTTGCTAGTTGTTCGCTGAGTTGGGTTTGCATGTCTTCCACGCCAGGAAAATGGTGCAGGTTACGGTAAATGGGGGTTTGATTTAGTCCGACTGTAATGTTGTGGCGTAAAATGGCAACGATTTCTGGTTGAATTTTGGGTAGCACTTGATAGACGATTGTTTGCAAGAAAATACTTGAGATCGCTTCGATTTCATTGATATTGTTAATATCTATGTAGGAACGTAAATTTTCTTTTGACGATAGCCAACTAGTTAAGTCACCGCGCCGAACTGAACCTTGGATCTGGTTAATTACTCTGACAACGACTATTTCTGTCAAATCTTCGGCAAAATTAGCTAATATTGTTTGATTTATTTGCTGCTGCAATGGTTGAAGATTTAATAACCGCGATTGGTCAAGACGAATGATTACGGGGATGATTCGTAACCACTGAACAAATGGTAGTAGCAAAAATATATCGTACCAGCGCCACAAAATTGCATTTACCCAAGTAAAACTGGGATGACGGCGACGCAGATAAAAAGAACGTGCTAGCAACTCGATGCCAAAAAGCAGGATAAAAGGTAAATCAATGCGCCAAAAATCATCCTGAAGTTCCCCATTTTCACCTATACGGCGAAAGTAGTTGGTAGCTATTAAGGGGCGGATTTGTCTGTTAAAAAAATTAACTTCTTGGTTCCAGCCTTGTTGCGATAAGTACTCTGGACTCCAAAACGTAGAAAAAGACTGTTTTGCCGATTCTATACCGATGCGATCGCGCATCCGATTTTTGGCTTTTTCAAAATTGCCACTTTTATTGACGGCGGCAAATGGATTACTGTCAACCATTTCGCGGCTAAGACGGTCAAGTTCCTCTAATTTAGCGTTGGCTTCTGGTGAAGTTAATCCAGTCTGGCTTACCTGTTCTTGGAGTGCATCTACTCTATTCAAATAATTGATTGTTTCTCTATGGTCTTCAATACCCTTAATGGGGTCATAAATCTGGGTGATTTGGGGAAAATTTCGTAAATAGAAATCCCGCCAAGGTACGTAACTCAAATCGAACAAAACTAAGCATAAATTTACAGTGGCAATCATTGCCATTAATCTTTCAAAGACAAGGTTTTGTTGTTTTGGTGACTTGCGATTAGGCATTTTTAGTTCTTGATTATACATCTTGAAAATGCGCTTTTTTTAGTTTCAGATCGATGCTGCCTATTATTACTACTCGTTTAAAATACTTCTATAGGAAGATGGCAAAAAAAAGTTTTTATACATTTAGTTCAGTTTAGCTAATAGAATTCACATTAATCAAAAATTATTAATAATCAAGAATAAAGTATTTAACAAAATGTAAAATTTCTCTGTTAACCTCTAGATACTTCTGAATACTGCTGATTTAATCCAAAGGAGTTTTTCATATGTGGTGTGATTTTGGAAAAACCAGCATGACTATTGCTGTTACTTGCGTCGTAACAGCTAGTTTGGTGGTAGCAGAAACAACTTTTGCTGCTCGTCAGCGTAACTATACGCCCCAGGAATTTCGGGCTGTGTTACAGGGATTGGGCTATAACGTTAAGGTGACCAACGAGCCTCTCACGGACGAAGAAACGAGAAAGGCAATCTCTGAGTTTCAGAAAGGGTACAAGTTATCTGTGGATGGTATAGCAGGCCCACAAACCCAAGATTTTGCAGCTAGTATCGTCCGAATTTTGAAAGCCAATTTAAATGTAGTACTGCAACCTGAGACTCCCTTATCTCGTGATCAATTCTATGGTGAGCAAACAGAAGCAGCCGTTAAAGAGGCTCAGAAAAAATTTCAGATGGAAGAAACTGGCATTGCTAATTTGCCATTCCGCCAAATGCTGAATCAAGAGGCAAGGAAAATTATAAGTCAGCCAACACCGACACCAACGCCGACACCGACACCGACACCAACGCCAACACCGACACCAACACCGACACCAACGCCAACACCAACACCAACGCCAACGCCAACACCAACGCCAACACCAACACCAACGCCAACGCCAACGCCAACGCCAACACCAACGCCAACGCCAACGCCAACGCCAACGCCAACACCAACACCAACGCCAACACCAACACCAACGCCAACACCAACGCCAACACCAACGCCAACGCCAACGCCAACGCCAACGCCAACACCAACGCCAACACCAACGCCAACGCCAACGCCAACACCAACACCGACACCGACACCAACACCGACACCAACACCGACACCGACACCAACGCCAACACCAACACCGACACCAACGCCAACACCAACACCGACACCAACACCGACACCGACACCAACACCAACACCGACACCAACACCAACGCCAACGCCGACACCAACGCCATAAGCGTTACTAAAACAGTCATATAGACATTACTTAAAGCCCCAGTACACTAGCTAACGGTTGATGTACTGGAGGCTTAATTACGAATGATGTATAGTCCCTACCGGGTATAGCTGCGCTTACGGCCTCGCCTGCCTTACACTACTATTACAAATTATGAATTTTGATTGGGTTCTTCCATTGGTCTACCTTTGGGCGACGGTAGAATGGGACGCCGATCATCATAGGGCATGGGAATATACTGAACGCTGGGCCGTCCCCCTTGTGGTTGTGGATACAAATCCATGAGTCTGTAAATAGAAAGCGGTAATCCTACGGTTATAGGTAGTCCCATTTCTGTGGCTTCTTCAACAGTAACGGGATAATCATGAGTAACACGTCCTGTTGTCAAAGCTTCGATAATCGGTTCAATATTTTCTGGTTGAACTTTTTGTTTAGGTATATTGTCTTTTAGCAGAGTCCGCACAAAACGCTGTACTTGTTGAATAGCCTTTCCTGCAAGATCAGCCATAATTAGGGTTTGGTCATCAATATCACCGATGGGTTTATCTGCAACCACTTTTAAAATACTAGCTGCCGGATAGTTACCTAATTGGGGATCAACTGGCCCTAAGACGGCGTTGGCATCCATAATAATTTCATCAGACGCCAAGGCAAGCATTGTACCGCCACTCATGGCGTAGTGAGGCACAAAAACGGTGACTTTGGAAGGGTGACGAATTAATGCCCTAGCAATTTGTTCTGTGGCTAAAACCAAACCACCAGGGGTGTGTAAAATTAAGTCAATGGGAACATCGGGCGGTGTGAGGCGAATTGCCCGCAATATCTGTTCTGAATCTTCAATAGTAATGTAACGCGAGAGGGGAATTCCCAGTAAACTGATGGACTCTTGACGGTGAATTAACAAAATCACTCGGCTTTTGCGTTCTTGCTGAAATTCTTGCAGGGTGCGTAAGCGCCGAGATTCTATTTGGCGCTTTTGCCAAAGGGGTTGTAAGGAAGTGAAGATCAGGAAAATCCAAAATAAGTCACCAATACCAAACCCCATATAAAAATTGTGTAAAAATAACGGTTGTTGTCATTATTGTGACAATTTTTAGGCGATCGCATGTCTATCTAGAGGTTTAACTCAGTTCATCAGGATTTACACCCAACTGTCGTAACCGTTCTGCTAGTTGTTCAGATTTTTGTTCGGCAATTCTAGCCCGTTCATTAGCCGCCGCAGTTTCTTCTGTAGGTTCAGGAATCATTTCTCCTTCTAGGGTAAACCACCTTAACCACAGTTTTTCAATACTTCTAAATGAACCTTGCCACAAACCTAAACTTAAACTGATTTCTGGCATGGGTAAACGTCCATCAGTAAAAGTCATGGGTTCATAATGACCCCCGACTAATTGAAATGCTTGAAGTTCATTGGTGTAGCGGCTAAAAACGATGTAGTAAGGAATACGGAGAATATTTTGATAAACATCCCATTTACTCGGAGGTTGATTGACTTTACTGGGTTTATTACCTAAATCTTCCTCTTCTGTTCCAGGTGATAATAATTCCACCACTACAAAAGGATTTGCTGGTTCTTGCCAAGTTACATAACTTAAACGTAAATCTTCACCTTTATAGAGTTTTTGTACACCGACAACGCCAAACCAATCAGGGCGTTTGTACCATAAAGGATGCTGAACGTCATAGTAAAGATTTAGGTCAGCTGCACTATAAACTAATTCGGGATTCCAGTTAGTTGGCTGGAAAGTTAAATATAACAGTAAGGGTTGTAAAAAATGAAAATCGTCTGGCAAACCTGGTTCCTCTGGGTTATCACTGGGTAAATCATACATTGTGGGTAGGGTTTCCCAAGGCGGAAGTGGGGGATCAGATTGGGGGATATATTTAGGGAAGATAGTCATAGTAAATATGTGTTAGATATGGATAAAAGAAGCTCAGTATGAATGAAAATTTTTTATTTAATTGAAGACCATAGTTGATGTATAGACTGACACACTTTATGCCAATCATTTGGTTTTAAAACTCATAACTGACGTTCTAATAAATTCTTTTCAACTGTGGCAATTTTATTTTTACTGTTATTACCTAAATATAAGTAACTAGCATCATGGTTGTCTCGTGTTGTCCAGATATCCAACTTTTTTGAAAATCGGCAATATCAAAGATATTGAGAATTTTTATGGGATTAAAATAGCGATCGCAAATTTTTCAATGGCAAAAAGTCTAATCTTGTGGCTCAATTCCTGCGGCGCGTAGTTGTGCTGCTAGTCGTTCAGCACGTTGGCGTTCTTGTTCGGCTGACTCGAAACCCCAAAGCAATAGATTTCCCTGTTCATCCCACCAGCGTAGCCAATTTCCTGTGCGATTTTCACGAGTTCCTTGCCATACACCCAAGTAGAGATTGATTTCTGAGATCCAGTACAGCTGGTTGTCGTTTGCTGCTTGCAACACGTACCGTTCTGTTTTATCTAAGCGATACATCTCGAATCTACCGCTATCTGGTGCAAAAATTATGTAGTTTGGGACTTTGAGAATGCGTTCGTAAAAAAACCATTTTCCGGGGGGATAGGTAGGTTTGACAGAATACTCTGTTCCGTCTGGATCGGAAATAAATTCCATTACCAGTAAGGGAATTTCACCCTGGAGTTGGGGGGTATAACTGCGAATTATTTCTTCTCTATTGACACTGATTCTGGGAATATAGGCCCAATCAGGGGCTTTAATGACAATTTTGCCGTTTAGGGTGGCACAAATGCCATAATTCGTTGTTATCAGGGTATCATCTGGGACTTTTTTAGCTATTTGTAAGCTTTCGGTTAGTGCTGCGGCTAAAGCTGGTTGGTTGATATTGTCCACTGGATCATTTGGTAGCTTGTAATCATCGGGAAGTTTTTCCCAGGTGATTTGGTAGTTGGGGGTGATGATGGCTGTCATATTTAGTAGGGAGTAGGGAGTGGGGAGTAGGGAGTGGGGGAATGCTTCTATAAACTGTCCCCCGTAATCTGTGTCTATTCGTCGTCCTCTATATCTAAGTCCTCGCTTGTCAGTTCCTGATGGGGGATGGCGGCGATAATTGCATCTATTACCTTGGCAACCGGTAAAATCTCGATATCATAGTCAGGATATTTTTGCCCTTTGGGAACGATCGCCCGTTTAAATCCGAGTTTGGCTGCTTCTTTTAACCGCAGTTCCATTTGGGATACCGATCGCACTTGTCCGCCTAACCCGACTTCACCAATTAATACTGTACCGGGATCAACTATGCGATCGCGGAAACTAGCAACGATAGCGATGGCAATTCCTAAGTCTACGGCTGGTTCTGCTACACTCAAACCACCAGCTGAGGCGACGTAAGAATCTAGTTTCGACATAGGAATGCCTACCCGTTTTTCCAATACGGCGAGAATCTGTACTAGGCGGTTGTAATCTATACCTGTACCTGCACGTCGTGGAGAAGGATAACTGGTAGGACTGACTAAGGCTTGCAACTCCACAACGATGGGACGAGTCCCTTCGCAAGCTACAACAATGGCTGTCCCCGGTGCAGGATCATCACGGGTACCTAAAAATAACTCTGAAGGGTTGGAAACTTCTCGCAGTCCTTGTTCCACCATTTCAAAGATACCGATTTCGTGAGTTGCTCCAAAGCGATTTTTGACTGTTCTTAATAACCGATGGGAGGCGAAGCGATCGCCTTCAAAATACAATACTGTATCTACTAAATGTTCTAAGACTTTCGGCCCGGCGATCGCTCCTTCTTTGGTGACGTGTCCTACAATTAACATGGTGATATCTTCATGCTTTGCCACCTTCATCAAGGCAGAAGTGCATTCCCTGACTTGGGCTACAGAACCTGGTGCAGATGTCAGTGCTGGAAAGAACACTGTCTGAATACTATCAATTACTGCTAAATTAGGTCTGAGGGAATCTATTTCTCGTAAAATCTCTTCTAGGTCTGTTTCCGGCAATACATACAAATCCGCATTTTTACCTTCTTCGATTTCTTCTAAAGTCAGTGTTTTTACTGCTAATTTGCCGTTTTCATGATGCCCATCATCTTCATCACTAGGTTCATGACTAGGCAAATCAGGGATTTTTGATACTCCCAAGCGAGATGCTCGCAATTTTACCTGTTGTCCTGATTCTTCTCCAGTTACGTAGAGAATGCGGTATCTCTGCGCCAGTTGGTTTGATACTTGTAACAGTAAAGTAGATTTACCAATTCCGGGATCACCACCAATGAGAACCATCGATCCGGGAACAATTCCACCCCCCAGTACCCGATCTAGTTCACCATAGCCTGATTCCCATCGGGCAATTTGGCGATCGCTAATTTGATCAAATGTCAGCGAAGCTCGGGCTTTTGCTGGTTTACCAGGCGGTTTGCCGTTGTTCTGATTTGTTTGCCAATTACTGATCCCGCCCCGAGAAGGTATATCTACTGATGATTGGATAGAAATCTGCTCTTCTAGGGAATTGTAGGTGCCGCAAGCTGGACACTTGCCAAACCACTGGGGAGATTCTGCTCCACACTCGTTACAAACGTAAAAGGTTTTAGGCTTTGCCATTCTTAAAAGTTATTAAAAAATCTTAATTTTTCCTTAATTTTTTGCTCAAAACTAAAATCGAAGAATGGTAAGAGTTAGAGCTTTTTTCCAATCAATTCATGGAATGATATCTTAATATTATGGTATTAAAAATTAATCATGAAAAATTTTAGTTAAGGAGCGCTGAAAAACTTGGAAAGTCATAAAGAAAAAATCCTGGTGGTAGACGACGAAGCCAGCATTCGCCGGATTTTGGAAACGCGCCTTTCCATGATTGGCTACGATGTGGTGACAGCTGGCGATGGGGAAGAAGCTTTGGAGACGTTTCGCAAAGCTGAACCTGACTTAGTGGTTTTAGATGTCATGATGCCTAAGCTAGATGGCTATGGTGTGTGTCAAGAATTACGTAAAGAATCAGATGTCCCCATTATTATGCTAACAGCCTTGGGGGACGTTGCCGATCGCATCACCGGTCTAGAATTGGGTGCTGATGACTATGTAGTTAAACCATTTTCCCCCAAAGAGTTAGAAGCGCGGATTCGCTCAGTACTGCGCCGAGTAGATAAAACCGGGGCTTCTGGGATTCCTAGCTCTGGGGTAATTCATGTTGGTAACATCAAAATAGATACCAACAAACGTCAAGTCTACAAAGGTGATGAGCGGATTCGGTTGACAGGAATGGAATTTAGCTTGCTAGAGTTGCTAGTCAGCCGTTCAGGAGAAGCTTTTTCCCGTTCCGAAATTTTGCAGGAGGTATGGGGTTACACACCAGAACGTCATGTAGATACCCGTGTAGTAGACGTGCATATTTCCCGTTTGCGGGCCAAGTTAGAAGATGATCCTAGTAATCCCGAATTAATTCTGACAGCACGCGGTACTGGTTATTTGTTCCAACGGATCATTGAACCAGGAGAAGAATAGGAAGTAGGGAGGGGACTGGGGGAAAGAAATTTTCTCATGACAGTGACTAATGACTAAACCTGATCCCAATGGAATTTTGCGGCGTCTACCCTTGGCTGTAGGTGGGTTAGGCGCTGTACTTTTGTTGATTAACCGTTTATTGACACCAGAATTAACTCAATCCCAAGCACGTGGGGATGTGCTGGGCGTAATTTTGAGTGCAGTGTTGATTTTAACGGGTTTAATTTGGCAGCAAGTACAACCGCGATCGCCTGAATCTGTAGAATTAATGGGGGAAGAAGGTTTTGTCTTAGCAGAAGATTTACCAGAAGCCGTAAAAACAGAATTAGCCTGGGCATCTCATTTATTATTGACTAATACAGTCACGCGATCGCTTGTATTGGTTTATCAAGGTAAAGTTTTGTTACGTCGCGGTATTCTGGCTACTAAATCTGAAGTTGTACCAGGGCCAATATTAAAACGAGTACTAGAAACACAAAAGCCGATTTATTTAGTCGCTTTAAAAGTCTACCCAGGACGAGTTGAATTTGATTATTTGCCAGAAAATACTCAAGGTGTAATTTGTCAACCTATTGGTAATCAAGGAGCCTTAATTTTAGGAGCTAATACTCCCCGCAGTTACACCAAACAAGATGAAAATTGGATTGCAGGCATTGCTGATAAATTAGCAGTTACTCTCAAAGATATTTAATTTTATATTGTTCATTGTTATTTCCCCAAATGGTAACAACAGCACCACTGGCAGAAACCCGAACTTTGCTAAAAAACATTAGCTGGCAGACATTCAAAGCCATGCTATTAGATATGGGCAATGAACGCAACACTCGATTAGCCTACGACAATAAAATAGTAGAAATCATCACCCCACTCATGCCGCATGAGAACTCCAACCGCCTGATTGAAGGCTTAATTCTTGTGCTTTGTGAGGAATTGGGCTTGGAAGTAAAAACTACAGGTTCATTAACTTTGGCACGAAATGACCTAGAAAAAGCAGGGGAGCCGGATAGTAGTTATTATATTCAGAATGAATTTTTGGTAAGGGATAAAGAAAATATTGATTTAAATCAAGATCCACCACCCGATTTAGTCCTAGAGGTAGATTACTCCAGACCCAAAATAGATAAATTATCTCTCTATGCCTCAATGGGTATTCCTGAGTTTTGGAGATACAACGGTTCGGTATTGCGAGTTTATACTCTTTTAGAAAATCAATACTCAGAAGTTGAGTTTAGTCCTACCTTTACGCCAATTTCGGTGAGAGATATTCCCCGATGGATACAAGAAAGTAAAAAAATTGGGCAACTAGCAGCCAAGAATGCTTTTCGCACTTGGGTAAAGCAGCACATATCTCAGGTGTAATCGCACACTTGAGAATCACAAAGCACAATACCAAGCTAAAAATTACAAACTATGCAAGTTATTTATTGGCTACTAATTTTCGTGATGGTTGTAGGAATCATTGGTTCTGTGGTTCCCGGTATCCCTGGTAGTGGTTTAATTTTAACCTCTATTATTATTTGGGGAGTGATGAGTGGTTCTTTTGCCGCCATTCAGATACCACTCATTGTCATAGTCGTAGTTTTACTCCTCAGTATCGGCATTGAATTTTTAGCTAGCTACTTAGGTGCGAAACATGCAGGTGCTAGCAAGTGGGGACAAATAGGTGCAATTGTCGGCTTGATATTAGGATTTTTTGGTTTACTACCAACTCTGCCTTTCGGGGGCCCCTTGTTAGGAATATTACTAGGGCCACTACTAGGGGCAATTATTGGTGAATTTATTTACCGACGTGAATTATGGTTGTCTGTTAAGGCTGGAGTAGGAATTATTGTCGGTTCATTGGTGGGAAATT
Source organism: Anabaena sp. CCY 9613 (assembly GCF_963920895.1). Taxonomy (NCBI): domain Bacteria; kingdom Bacillati; phylum Cyanobacteriota; class Cyanophyceae; order Nostocales; family Nostocaceae; genus Anabaena; species Anabaena sp. CCY 9613. The sequence continues at coordinate 135,512 of NZ_CAWUDE010000009.1, read as the reverse complement.
TGATTCAAGGGGTGTTGGCGATCGCAGCAGTGGTAGTTTTTGTAGTTACAACTTGGTCTCAGGTATACGGCGCGTAAAAATTTGGTATACTGTAAGTACCCCATCCCCCAGAAGCCTGGTTGTTCTTGAAACAGCTGGGCTTCTCCCCTTTTAGCCTTAAATGAGGTTGGGTCAAGATGTTCCGCGCCTCAAGCACCAAGATAGATCAGAGCCAAATGGTGATTTGCTAGCGATCGCCTCAGTAATATAGGATTCCTATTAGATTTGTGCAATATACGTAGGATATACGTAGGATGAGCTTTGCCCACAGTATCTAGGTTTTGCTAGGTAAGTGCCATTCTATACACCTATCAATTTTTGATCTTCAAAATGGCAAAAGATGGATTAAATATAACCGCACAGAAGAATTTATTACAGAACGATTTGTTGAGTGACGTTTACCTCTCTCCCATATCGTTATTGGCTTCCACTCTCCCTTTAAACGCCAATTTACTTCTTATGTTGTTGAGTGATATCACCAGATAAAAAATTAAAATGCTGCCACCTATTGGTCTGGATTAACTACAATTCATATTCCACTTTTTTAACTGGCACAATGAGATATTTATTAGATTATGCGGTTTGTTAATAAAAACAAAATATTGGTCTGGATTAACTACAATTCATATTCCACTTTTCAAACTGGCACAATGAGATATTTATTAGATTATGTAGGTTGTTTACGCAGAGACTTTCTACAATAAAGTCTCTATTTATCCTATTCACAACTTAGGATTGGGGATTAAATAAGATCCAAAATTTGTAGGTTAGGTGAAGCAATAGCGATACCCAAAGCTGCTAATGATGTTGGGTTTCCTGACCTCAAACACCACTACCTCCAAGCCGAGAAACCCGCTCACCGCGCCATCTCTCCAATGCCGTGACTCCCCAACCTACAGGAATTATTTAGTTTCTGTTCCTTATCTGTAATTATCTAGTTTTTTAATATTACTGAGCTAAAAATGTCAACAGGCCAAGGGTAGGTTCCGTGAGGATATTTATGAGTAGTGAATCTTTTCGGTAAATCTGTCTATAGTACTACTGGCTTGAAGAGTTATTTGCGATCGCAGTACGTTAAGTAGATAAATATAATTAATTACATAATGTCATTGCGAAAGCCTTTCAGGGAAAGGTTAGTAAAACATGGCAGAGGTACTAGTAATCACAAGGGCTTGGGACGATTTAGCCTTATTTACTTAAGCCTGTCAATCACGGTAAATATTTTCATACGTCTACTTATTTAAAAAAATTAAAGCAAACAATAAAGTTTTGACGAAGTACTTCACGAATACTTGCATTTTTTGGTTTTATGTAGCCTAATGATAATAAGGTATCAGTGGAAATACTTTTTTAAAAAAGATAAAAAAGTGAACACCACACTTCTGAATAAGTAATCATACGTTCAGAATTATTTGTACCACGGATTCTCTGGTTGTCTAAATTAGTAAATTTGAAGCTCTACACTAACGATTTTGTTAGAGTTCTAGCCTTCAAATGTATATTCATATATCAGATCCTGCACCTCTCAGTACAAACCCAGACAAAGTAATAACATGCTCGATAAAGCAACCTAAGTTTTATGAGCTTTTACCACTAAAATAAGGGTTTCAGCCAAATACTGAGGGATTAAATTACATCAATATTTCTTAGTGCAAGATGTGAGATATAAAAACAAGGCAGCCAGGGGAATAGTCTAAGTTACGCATTGACAAACTTACCCCTTCTATTGCAAATCACAATGATTACCATCGCAAAAAACAGTAAAATTGCTAACAAAGTCGCTGCTGGAGTTGCAGCTTTCGGTGTTCTCGCTGGTGTAGGTTTGGCAACTGCTCCTGCCCAAGCGCTCAGTTCCAGTGGTATAGGTGGATCAGTTGCCTTTGAGGGCGATCCCGTAAACACCACTCTCCAATTCACCACTCGGTTCATTGATGATGGCGAGGGTCAATTTGAAGGCGCTACCTTAGTGACTGAGCTTCTAAATATTTCTCTAACTGGTCCTAACCCTGGTGCTTTATACGACGTCCCTTTAATTGATAACTTTATTCAGTTACAGCGCAGCGTAGCGCAAGGTGGCGGAATTGTCAGAGGGATTCTACAAGACACATCTAATGGTTTAGTTCGTGGGGTCGAATCTTCAACAAGTTTTTCATATCAGACTCGGCCAGGTATTCCACTAGAGATCTTATTTATAGAGCCTGATGGAAGCAATATTTTGGGAGAGCTGATCATCAATGCATCTCGCAGTGGTAATATCGGTACTTTTCAAATTACTTTTGATAAGCCAGAGGGTGAAGTCACACCCGTTCCCGAACCTACTACTATCTTAGGACTAGGAGCTATGGCTGCACTAGGAATCAGTACTGGTTTAAAGCGTAAGAAATTCTTACAAGCCTAAATTAATAGCAAGTTTGATCAAGCTAGCAGCCTGTTGAAGTAACTTAAAAAAATAGCCGTGATTAGTAAAATTTACGGCTAAACAACTCAAATTAATGATTGACGACTTGTTAGAGCAAGTAGTGTTTTTTCAAAGGCGGTTTCTATCCGCCAGATGAAATTCTTCGACAAGTTGCTAGTTTAACTGAAAAAATATGAATTGCGCCAGTCATGCTTTTTTATCAGCATGGGGGCGCATTCATTTTGTTATATTAACAGACTAAGGCAGTATGTCAGGCAAAAAATTTGTAGCACTCTGGCAATATTATTCTTTGTAAACTCAGTGTTTCTAAGCGATGGTAACCCCATAAGTAAAAGTCTGCTGGAACTCCTTAAAGGATAAATCAATAAATCCATCGTTAGCACCACTTTTAGTCCTACCATCAACCCCCCAAGGATTACGAACCACAACCCTTTGCTCACCACTATTATTGGTGTAGACATTTGTCACTGAATAGGCATGGGCAGCTACGATAAATTGGGTATTACCATTGGCACTATTTCTCTGGGTTGTCATAGCCTGACCATTTGCTAAAGCTGTTTCCAGAGTTGAAAAATTAATACTGCTGGTATTATGATTAGTAGCTTTTTGTCCTGTAACGAACTCAAGAGGACGAGAAAGATGGGCGGCACTACCAGTCAAATTATAACCTGAGTAGCGATCGCCATATGTCCATTCCTGCCATTGAGCATAAGCTTTTTCAACTAAAGACACCCACATTACGTTGTCGGCATTATTTGGATTTGTACTACCATTGGCTTTAGCACCAAAGATTTTTCCTCCAGAAGTGGCAATCCGACGATCAACACTCACATATTGTGCTTCACCATTTGAGTAAAAGCGTATGGTGTAGGTGTCATCACCATTATCTGTAATCATGCTGTTAATAACAGCACTAGAATTGTTACCTGAATCATCAGATTGACGCTCAAAGGTTGCACCCAAAGCTGCTAAAAAGGTGCAATTACCTAGATTTCCTTGATCGATATCACCAATTCGCGCTTCATTTGCACTACCAAACAGATTACCTTTTAATTCAACGTAGGTGAGATTCTTGGTTTTAAAAACAGGTGTCGGTGCCATTGTGCCTAAGAACCAGCGACCAACTAAATTTGATTCAAACTGGCTAGCGCTCATATTTACAGACGCACCACTAGCAACCTGTGTCGATAACCATTTTACAGAATCTACCATGCTAAAGGGGGTGTCTGAACTTACCAATGCTTTGAGGTCTTTTACCTCATTAGCATCAATTACAGAATCTTTTTGGACATGTCTGAAGATATTTAACATATCCTGACGACTCAAATCACCATCAGCCGCTAGGTTCCGCGTCAAGGTAATCATGTTTTGGTTGAGTAGATTTTTACTGAACCAATTTTGATGTGTAACTGCATCTTTAACCGTATTGGTAACCGTAAATTTCTGTTTGACTGTATTGCTACCAGCACCAGTAAAATCGTAGGCTTTTCCTTCGAGAATATATTCGCCCGCCACTAAGTTTAAGTTTTTTAGAGACAAACTGTAGTCGAAACTCGCTTTATTGGCATTACTGATAGTGGGGGTAAATTTAGTTGCATTAGCCACATTTAGTAACTCCCCGTCTGGTGTTCTAATGCGGAAATCTACCCTGGAAATATCACTATTACCATTGTTATCTGATACCCAAGCACTATTAATACTCAGGGTTTCTGTTGCGTTGAGGCTAGTCTTATCGAGCTTAAACTGTAGTGAATTAGGAGCAAAATTTTGAAAAATTTTTAAACTGTAGTTAGTGTCACCATCTTTTGCATAGACTCGAATAAAGTAATCTCCAGCGTTTAAAGTCTTGCGAATTGATTCACTTAAAGTTCCTTTCTTATAAGCACCAGCCATCACTTCACCAGAATCAATTACACCGTTGCTGTTTTTATCTCTAATTATCTGTACATCTGCATTAGCACTCAAACCATCAACAACGATATTCAGGCTACTGCGACTGGTGAAATTAAAACTGTAGAAATCATTGATATCTGAAGAACCCACCCAGTCTGTGAAAGCCTGCACATTAGGAATAAGGGTTAAATTTCTAGCAGTATTTAAAGTATTACCTGCTTTATCAAGCATAAATATCCCTTGTTAAATGGTATCGAAAATTGGGTACATCACACCATGAATAATTTAAAGAAATTGTTTAACAACAAAAAGTTGGTGTGAATTTTGTTTAATATTGCTCTTTAAAATTGATAGTTAGCCAGGGTGAAACCACCCAATATAAAATTTAGGTATAACCACGTAATTTCAGGAAGAATAGGCAATACAGCCAGCATTAATCTGTTTGAATTAGTTAATATCACCCACAAGAACCGAATTATATTACGAGAAAATACATAACATCAGTTCGGGATAAAAAATCTAAGGTCCTAAAGCTGTAGTCCTGAAAATCATTGAAGATACTAGCTCTTCCCCTGTTCTAGTGACGACTTATCATTAATACCAATTTTTGAAAAAAATTTAATAGCTGCGTAGCGACTAGCGACTGTCTTAAAGCAGAAAGAAATAGGTTTAGTTATTTGCTAAAGTCAGACGTAACATAAAGAGTTATTTGATACGCCTGACTGATAAGTTTTTAGCTTGTAACCACTCGATTATTGAAACTATTATTGACCAGATCAAGAATATGACTCAAATTGAGCATTCTGGTCATCGCAGTCCTGTTAATTTTATAGTCAATTTCTTGTGTAGGTTAATTGCTTGTTTTGATCAAGCTAATAAGTCCTTACTCTATTTAGAATTAGCTTTGCCTCAATCGGCTTAACCTGAAGTCAGGTTATCTTGTTCCCAGGAAGTCAGAGGTTTATTGTCCGAACTTAATCAATATTTAGCAAAATATTCTTGGAAAATACACATAAAAATTGAAATATCGTATTTTTATTTAGTAATGCTGACTTGTAAGTTTTTCTTCCACCAATTTATATTCTGTATTTCCATATTAATGAGCCAAACTATCGAAATTTGCGTAGACATACAAAGCTACCTTGTATCAGGAATGAAGAGTTTATAAAGTCACCTATTACATATTGCCGATTCATAGGTACTTGTGTGATTCTACTAGAAGAAAGAGATACATAACTAACTGATTAACCGTGAAGTTACTTGACGTATACACGTAATCAGTGGCAGTTATGTTATGAAAATTTGTTGTTTATAGGAGTTTCAAATGATTACTTGTAAATCCAATCTTTTTAAAGGTGCTGTTGCAGTATTAGCTGCTATACCTATAGTTGCTGCTACAACTTTTACCCCTGGTGGTTCTGCTGAAGCAGCAATACTCCGTGGCAGTATTGGTCTTGGTGGTCAAGCCTTAGTTCCTGACAATGGAGTCAATCCGTTAAACACTAGCATTGGATTTGTTAATGTTGATGGCGTTAATGCTCATGGTGATTTTGGAAATTTCATCCCTACCCTAAGTCCCAACCCCAGTACTCCTTTAATTCAAATTAGTACTCTAAATCTAACCAGGTCAAGTGTTGACGGTCCAGCAAGAGCTACATACTCAACAGGGGCTGTTCCTACATTTATTGATTTTGGAGAAAGAACACTGGATGGCATCACAGGTTTGTTAACCTTTGATTTAGATGATTCTTTCATTGAGAGAAGTCGGTTAGCGTCCAAGTTCATTTTTTATGGAGCATTTGATGGGATTAAGGGAGCCTTTAATTTCAATGGGCAGACCGTTGCTAAAGGCTTCTTAAGCGCTTCAGTTTCAGGGGAGGCGAACCGTTACGAAATAACTCTAACTACTGTTCCTGAACCAGCTACACTACTGGGCTTGGGTATAGTCGCCGCAGGTATGGCTGTATCTCGTCGTCGCAACAAAACTATCCCTTCCTAAGCCTGTCTTCACATAAAAAAATTACTTTCAGAAACTGAAAGTAACGACGATTGCTATGATTACTATCTTCGGTCTAACTGGAACGCACAACTTTCCCAGTTAGATCGATTTTTTTCATTTACCCGACAAGTCTACTATAACTATTGTGAAAGTCAAGAAATCACGTCAGGATAGTTTCTGTAATTCTCCTATTGATAGCATTAATAAGGGGTAAATTTAATTACTGTTAATGCACTTAGAGGTAATAAATCAACCGATGTGTTTGATTGGTATATGGGCAGAATTTTAGCTATCAAAAAAGGACTAAAGTCCTGACTACAAACCTTCAAACCGATTGCAAAGATGTTTTAGCTTCATTTGCTACAGCTTCAACTTGATCATTGGCGAGAGTTTCCAACACAGATTTGGCTTCAGTACCACCTAAACGAGCTAAAGCTTGCACGACTCTATAGCGAATTTGCCAATCTGAATTACTAGCAAAGGGGGTTAACAGGGGAACTGCTTGGATATCTCCCAACTCACCAAAAGAACTAATTGCAGCTGTTTGCACTAATTCGTTATCGGAAGCAAGTGCTTGTTTAAGTAATTCAACTGCTCGTGGATCGCCTAATTCACCTAATGTGGCAATAATACTGAATTGTACTAGCCATTCGGGGGTGGTATGGTAAAGCTGCTCTAAATCTTCAAAAGCATCACGGAGTTTTAAGGCACCCAAACAGTCTGCGGCGGCTGCTTGAACATCTGGCTCGGGGTCGTTAAGCAAAGCAAGTAATACATCTAACGACAACTGTAAATCCTGGTTTCCCAGAGTATCCATCTGACTTACGGCTGAGTATCGCACCCGTGAATTACTATCGCCTATGGCAATTTGAATTAGTTCAAAGGCGTTTGCTGGTTCCAACTCACGGGCTTGATTAACTGCACGCAAGCGATCGCCTAAATCCTCAGAACTCAGTAATTGCCTTACAGACGCAGGAGTAATACTCATTTATTGATCCTAATTTTCAAAAGTGTTTAAAAAATTGCTAAATTAAAAGCGCTGGAATAACTTCTAAGATTCACTAGCTGCCATTGCCCGCACAATATCACCACGGGTAAGAATACCAATTACTTGATTTGTGCTGTCAACTACAGGTAAACGATGAACACTGCGATCGTGCATAAGTTGAGCTGCTTCTTTGACGGTTTTATCAGGGGAAATAGTGACAGGGTTTTTACTCATCACTTCGCCAACAGTTTGCCCCAAGGCCTTATGCAATTCACGTTCGTAAGTAGCAGGATTTTGTAAGTAGATGACGCTATCAAGAAACATAATGTATGCCGGAGGTGTCACACCAGTTTCTTGCCACATCAAGTCAGTTTCAGAAATAATACCTACCAACTTACCGACATTATCCACAACAGGTATTCCACTGATGCGTTTTTCTGCCAGAATTTGGATAGCTTCCTTCAGTGGAGTTTCTGCCCGGACAACAATTGGGTCACGGGTCATTACGTCGGTAACAGTTTTAGGCATTGGCTTGCTGACATCCTCAATCTAAGTCTCTGCAACCATTGTAGAAAATTGCGGGACTCAACCTGATTGAGTTAATACATCGTTACGGTATAGAGGCTAGAGAATAAAAAGTTTCTCCCTCATCTCCCTTGCTTCAATGCTGCAATAATTTGACTATTCGCTTGGGGGAAAGCAAAGTTTTCTAGATCGTCTAAGTGTACCCAACAAATCTCTTCGCACTCTATGGCTTGAGGAACACCAGCAATGAGACGACAGTGATGCACTGTTAAGGTAACGCGCAAGTGAGTATAGGTGTGGTCAATGGTGATTAAATGCTTTCCTACTTCAATTTCTATTGCTAGTTCTTCTTGAATTTCTCGTTGAATACACTCTTCAATGGTTTCGCCAGACTCGATTTTGCCACCGGGAAATTCCCATAAACCACCCATAACACCTTCTGGACGACGGCGATCAATTAAAATTTGCTCATGTTCGTTCCAGATTACGGCAACACCAATAATTTTGTGGGGTGGGGAAGAAGTCGTTGCAGTCATAGTTTATGGCGGTTGGGAAAAATTAGTAAACAAGAAACCATAGCAAAACTCGGCAGAAAGTTAGTTTAATCTGCCGAGCTTGCAATTTATTTTAAGGGAAGGTTGGTTGTGAAAATGCTCCATGAAATTTATTTTTTATGGGTTTATCCGTGACTGTGAGGAGGTATAAACCCAATGACTTTGAAGTTTTAAGCAAAATTTTCGATTGCTAGTCAATTTCGCTACCATTAATTTCATGGCCTTGCAGGGTGGCTTCAAAGTTCATTCTCTGTTCAGCGTTACGGAGAAAATAACCACTCATCATTGCAGAAGCAAGTAGTTGACCCAAACTTTCCCGACTGGTGGTGACGGTGACGTTGAAATGTTCTGAAGGTAGGTTTCCTAATAATCCTATGATGTTACGCTCCATTACCTGAAAAACTTCGGCTGAAGTAGGCTTAGATAGTTGCGTAACTGTTTCTGGACTTAGTGCTTTAACGTACTGCCACAGCAAATTACTGGTTTCTGACTCACCATTAAAAAATTCTGAAACTCGGTTAGATGGTTTATTCATGCTTTACCTCTTGTACTATCTCTAGTAGCTGTAGTGCTGAGAATTTTAATAGTAAATACTTGCTATTTACTTCATTTAACTGGCTCTTGGCTATTCATATCAACTAATTTAACAGGCATATCACCTATTGGAGGTCGATGTAACCGTACCAAAAGTAGCGTATTTTCTCGTCTCTCTAAGTAAGTGGGGAGAATAAATTCAAAGTTATCAGAAATGTGGGTATGGGATGTAGAGGACTAAAGTCTTTACTACACTACAAACTTCCCTTATGCAAAAGCTTTCAGAAGCTAAACGAATAAAGCCTGCTAGGCAGGCTCTAAATCAAGGTTTTTCTGAGGAAAAACTAGAAAAACATTAGTAAACTAATTTATGAGTCCCTAACTAGCCAAGTATTCATTCATACTTGCTTTCGACTTGCGAAGTTTAGTTAAGGCTTCCCGTTCAATTTGCCTGACTCGTTCGCGGCTAATGTTGAGAATTTCACCAATTCTGGCCAAGGTGAGTGCTTGTCCATCAGTTAACCCGAAGCGTAATGTAATTACTTCTTTTTGCTGCGGGGTGAGTTCTTCCATCAGACGCTCTAAGTCATAAGATAAAGAAGATTGCATGACGAACTCTTCGGGAGATGCTCCTGGATCTTCTAACATTTCCCCAAGTTCAGTGTCGTAATTATCCCCCAACCGCAAATCTAAGGATAAAGGTAGACGCGCTTTTTCTAAATATTCTCGCACCTGCTTGGGTGTCAATTCTAATTCTTGAGCTAACTCCGCAGCTGATGGGGCGCGTCCTAGTTGTTGAGATAGCTGGCGCTGTGCTTTTTTAATTTTATTTAATTTTTCAGTAATATGAATTGGCAACCGGATGGTACGAGCTTTCTCGGCGATCGCCCGGGTGATGGCTTGACGAATCCACCAATAAGCATAAGTAGAAAATCTATAGCCTTTGGTGGGGTCAAATTTTTCCACACCCCGCTGCATCCCAATACTGCCTTCTTGAATTAAGTCTAGTAAATCTACATTGCGTTTAATGTATTTTTTGGCAACGGATACTACCAGACGCAAGTTGGCTTCCACCATTTTGCGTTTAGCAATTTCACCGTCGGCGATCGCATCGTTCAATTCGACCGCTTCTAAATTTGCGGCTGTCGCCCACTCTTCTAGACTCGGTTGACGACCTAATTGGTCAACAAGAGACTCCCTGACTTCATTTAAGGTACTGGAACGTTGCACCTGTTTGCCGTAGAAAATTTCTTCCTCGTGGGTTAAGAGTGGCACACGGCCAATCTCACGCAGGTAAGTCCGCACGAGGTCTGTGGCTGTCTGAGCGGTCTTCATGGCGCTACTCTTCGGTAATGATGGATTTGACGGTGGGGTCATTAACTAGTGGATACGAAAACAGGGCATTAGCTAGTTAGGCTAGAAACCCTTGTGATGGTTTACAATTTACGCCCCCGATGGATTTCGTCGGCTGCTTATATTAATCAAATAAAGGTCTTAACTGGTAGACGTTACAGTTATTTATCTGTTTTCACAACTATCTCAGGTTAGATAAAAGGTAAAAGGTAAACGTTTTTTGTATCTTTCATTATTAATAATTGTAACATTTATGAGAAAAAATGGAAATCCTAGTAAGGCTAATTTTTTAGCTGTTCTAGTTTATACAATAGACTCTTAGCATTAATGGGCAATTGAGAAAGTGAGAAGTTGAAAAAACAAGGGTGATGAATTATCCGTATCTACTGGAAGTTATCGATGTCTTTACCCTTTGATACTGTGATTAGAAGACTCAGGCTGGCTACTGCTGACAGACGACCGGGCAAGTCAAATGATAAAATTGTCTCCAGAGAAAAATTAATTCCTCATACTTCTTAAAATATCTCAATAGAATCTATAATTATCCTTCTATAATAATTGCTTAATTTTCCTTGTAAATACTGCTTAATGCAGATTCAGAAAGCAGGCGGGGGGGAAATTTTTACTATTCTCTATTTTCCCCCACAGCCCCTAAATGCTCTATCAGAGCCAAATACCTTACTTCTTGGGTTGAGAGCCTAGTTGATAAATCGCGCAGTACTCTTGGATAACTTTTACGTCTAAAGTAGTAGTTTGTAGTGAGCGGATGGCTGCAACAGTAGCTTTTGCGCCGGCGATCGTTGTGATGATGGGGATTTTGTAAGCTAAGGCTGTGCGCCGGATTAATCTAGCATCAGTCTGGGCCTCTTCACCGGAAGGTGTGTTGATGATGAGTTGGATTTTCTGATTTTTAATGGCATCAAGGACGTGGGGACGACCTTCATGAAGTTTTAGGACTAACTCAACATTTAAGCCTTGTTGTTGCAGGACTTGGCCAGTACCCGAAGTAGCCATCACGGTGAAACCTAAGTCAATAAATTCTTTGACCACATCAACGGCAGCAGTTTTATCGCGATCGCTCATGGAGACAAATACAGTACCTTGGAGGGGTAAACGCTCTCCCGCAGCTAATTCCGCTTTGGCAAAGGCGCGCCCAAAGTCACTATCTATCCCCATGACTTCACCAGTGGAACGCATTTCTGGGCCCAATATTGTATCAGTTCCGGGGAATTTATTAAACGGTAATACTGCTTCTTTGACGGAGATATGTGAGGGAATCACTTCCTCAGTAAAACCTAGCTCTGCTAAGGTTTGTCCCGACATAATCAAGGATGCGAGTTTCGCTAGTGGTATACCTGTAGCCTTAGACACAAATGGCACTGTGCGTGAAGCGCGGGGGTTGGCTTCTAAAATATAGACTTGCGGCGCAGCACCTTGAGCGCCCACCACGGCAAACTGAATATTCATCAATCCCACAACTTCCAATGCCTGAGCTAGCTGCACAGTCCAAGTGCGAATTTGTGCGAGAACTGCTGGTGACAGGGAAATAGTTGGTAAAGAACAAGCAGAATCACCTGAGTGAATCCCCGCTTGCTCAATGTGTTCCATGATGCCTCCCATGACTACTTTACCAGTATGATCGGCGATGGCATCCACATCAACTTCGATGGCATTTTCCAAGAACTTATCAATTAAGATTGGATGTTCTGGTTCCACCTGCACCGCAAAGGTCATGTAACGTTCTAATTCTGTATCAGAATAGACGATTTCCATTGCTCGTCCTCCTAACACATAACTAGGACGCACAACTACCGGATAACCAATACGTTGGGCGACAATCAGCGCATCTTCGTAACTGCGGGCAATACCATTGGCTGGTTGGGCAATATTTAACTGATTGAGAATTTTTTCAAACCGCTCCCGATTTTCTGCCATGTCAATGGAATCAGGTGATGTCCCCCAAATTTTGGTCACGGGGAGGTTGGGTGATGGGCATGATGGGTGAGTTGTTGCTTCATCCAGAGCAGTAAGATACTGCTGTAACGGGACTGCTAATTTCAGGGGTGTTTGACCACCAAACTGAATAATTATCCCTACCGGATTTTCGGCTTCGATAATGTTCAGCACATCTTCTTTGGTCAACGGCTCAAAATACAGGCGATCGCTTGTGTCATAATCGGTGGAAACTGTTTCCGGATTGGAATTGACCATAATTGTTTCAAATCCCGCACCTTTCAAAGCATAAGCGGCGTGGCAACAACAATAGTCAAATTCAATTCCCTGGCCGATGCGGTTAGGGCCACCACCCAAAATCATCACCTTGGGCTTGGTGGTGGGTAAAACTTCGCTTTCTTCTTCGTAGGTAGAGTAATAGTAAGGCGTAAACGCTTCAAACTCCGCCGCACAAGTATCTACGGTTTTGTAAACTGGTGTAACACCTAATTTTTGGCGATAGGCGCGGACTTCATCTTCGGTGGTTTTTGTGGCAAAAGCAATTTGGCGATCGCTAAAACCATCTCGTTTCACATCATATAATTGCGCTTTTGTCAACTGTTGTAAGGGTGTGCGCTTGAGAAATTTTTCCACATCCAACAGTTGCTGCATTTTATCTAAGAACCACGGGTCAATACCTGTCAGTTCGTAGATTTCCTCGGTACTCAGCCCTAGTTGTAAAGCATGACGCACTGAGAAGATGCGATCAGGGTTCGGTGTCCGCAGTTGGGCGCGAATTTGTTCACCACTGGGTAATTTTTCGGCTTGATCACAACCCCAGCCGGCGCGTCCAGTTTCTAAGGAACGCAGTGCTTTTTGGAAAGATTCATTAAATGTCCGGCCAATGGCCATGGCTTCACCCACCGACTTCATCTGAGTTGTCAGCACAGGTTCTGAACCAGGGAACTTTTCAAAAGCGAAGCGGGGGATTTTGGTAACTACGTAGTCAATTGTTGGTTCAAAAGATGCGGGTGTTTTCTTGGTGATGTCATTTTTAATTTCATCCAAGGTGTAACCCACAGCTAACTTAGCCGCCATTTTGGCAATGGGAAAACCTGTAGCCTTGGAAGCTAACGCCGAACTCCGGGAAACGCGGGGGTTCATTTCAATGACAACTACATCCCCAGTCACAGGACTAATGGCAAATTGAATATTAGAACCGCCAGTTTCTACACCAATTTCCCGGATAATTTTAATTGCCATGTCCCGCAGCCGCTGATATTCTTTATCAGTCAGGGTTTGGGCGGGAGCGACGGTAATTGAGTCACCGGTATGGATACCCATCGGGTCAAGGTTTTCGATGGAACAGATAATCACCACGTTATCTGCCAAATCGCGCATGACTTCTAATTCGTATTCTTTCCAACCCAGTAGAGATTGGTCGATGAGAATTTGGGAAACAGGGCTAGCATCTATACCCACCTGGGCCATTTCTTCAAATTCTTCTTTGTTATAGGCAATACCACCGCCACTGCCACCCATTGTAAAGGCAGGACGAATAATTAAAGGATAAGTCCCAATTTGTTCGGCGATCGCTTTGGCTTCTGGCCAAGTTGAAGCTGTGCCACTAGGACACATTTTTACCCCAATCCTTTGCATGGCTTCGTTAAATAATTTGCGATCTTCCGCTTTCTCAATGGCAGGTAATTTAGCGCCGATTAATTCAACGTTATACTTTTCTAAAGCACCATTTTTCGCCAGGGCTACAGCAATATTCAGCGCCGTTTGTCCTCCCATTGTTGGTAGCAGGGCATCAGGACGTTCTTTGGCGATGACTTTTTCGACCAATTCCGGTGTTAGCGGCTCAATATAAGTGCGATCGGCAGTTTCTGGATCGGTCATAATTGTTGCCGGGTTAGAATTGACTAACACCACTTCATAGCCTTCTTCTCGCAGCGCTTTACAGGCTTGAGTCCCAGAGTAGTCAAACTCACAGGCTTGTCCGATCACAATGGGGCCAGAGCCTAACAATAGTATTTTCCGGAGGTCTTGACGGCGGGGCATAGTCGTTGGGTTGGAGTAAGAGAATACAAATCCTGATTATTTTAAGGGTCTTTCCCCTCGGTCGTCTTATTTATTATTTAAGTTTTCGGTCGTTGGATAGTACAGATCACAGTGATAGGAGTACAAAAGCACCTACCTATGTCTAGGCTACTATCTTCAATTACCTAGCACGCCAGCCATTGTATCAGGGAAACTGCCACGGCTACCGTGTATCAGCCCATTGGCTTGGCCAGTATTGTAGGCGATGCGATCGCTTGATTATTCTCCTCATCTCCCCTGTTGCCTATTCCCTTTCATTGGGACATACACTGTAGGCTACTGTAGTCAATCTATGACTTAGCGATCTCAAATCTTCACTTAGCTGATAATTGAGGATAGATCATTTGAATTAATTCCCTGTAAATATACTTTAACTTGTTTGCAAATAATTTTTAATTGAAACTGACTCATGCTGAACAATGGTGAGATATTTTTCGCGTTTTTTTAGTAAAAGTTTACTTGGTCGTTGTATGGTGAGCAAACAATTTAAATAAAAAACTTTTCTAATTAGCAATTGCCATTATTTCCTAATATCTTTTACATTTATTATTTAAATACTGTATACATTTACTACATTCATCTACTGACATTAAAAATGGCAGAGATATTTTCTTCATCTCCGCCATTTTTAGATTTTTTTAATGTTTAAAACTGCCAACTCTTTTCTCAGGGTAGACTACACCAAACCGAAATTAGGACAGTACTAATTTTGAGCAGGTTGAACAAACCCTAAGGTTAAACTATCTTTAGCCAAGAAATGCGCCAAATGGTAAGCACGTTCCTCAGTTTTTAAGAGAATTTGTTCGTAGAGATAGCGTGTACCCCGGTCGCCCAAACTCTCTGCCTGAGAGGCTTGACGGCGGATGACGTTAATCATTGATTGTTCTGCGGCTAGATCATTTTCTATCATTTGGCGACAAGAATATACGCCATCTGGCTCTTGCTCAAAACAAGTTAATTCTGCTAATTTGCTGAAACTGGCAGCTGGTACACCACCTAAACCGTTCAAGCGTTCGCCAATTTCATGAACGTGATCTTGTACTTGCTCGTAGCTATCGCTGAAAAACTCATGCAGTGAGTAAAACTCCGAACCTTCAACTACAAAATGATGCTTTTGATACTGCAAGTACAGTGCTTGAAAGCTAGCTAATACAACGTTAAAACCTTCAGTTACTGGGGCGGTTACACTATGATCCAATAGGACAGGATTGTCGTAAACTTGACCAAAGTTTTGTAACAAAGTTTGTGTATCTGACATTAGTTCTCCTCGCTTTATCACAGTTACGGCTTTTAACTGCTTATCTTCTACATATTAACATTTAAAAAATAAAAGCAAGCCTGATTATTATCATAAAAATATAAATTTTCTGTTGTTAAAAGTCCATTTATTACTCATTAACATAGTCTTGAATTACTACTAATGAGAATGTTTAGAAACTAAATTTTCAAATATCAAAGCTCTGAAACATCTTCTGCGAATCCTCATTATCTACACTAGTTATGAGAAGAATTTTTATAACCAAATTTATACGTAGTTATATTTAGTACCTTATTAAGACTAGATATAGATACACAAAAAACAAGAGGGACTGTTTTAGGCTTTCACCACCGTAGCCTCATATCCCTAGTCTCTAATCCTTAGTCTCAGACGCATAACAGGAAATTATTACAAAGGTTTGAGATTCTTTTTTCAGACAATTGAGAATTGTTAGCACTTAGGTTATGCTTATTTGAAGAGGTGATATTCCCGAAATTTTGAAAATTAGGGATTCAAGACACAAGAGTTACTGCAATTTTGTCGCACGTTGAGGGCTAGTCTCTTGAAATCGTTAAGTTCAGAAGTAGAGCAAAAGTACGTTATTGGGGTGAATTGGGCAGACCGATGGCAAATCTATCAACGCTTGCAAGAGCTAGATATTCCTTGTTGGTGTCAGACTAACCAGCCATTGCAGGTGGAAATTGACAACCCCTTAGCAGCTATTCAACTTTGGTGTGTGATGCAGCAATACACAGCCTCTCGTCAAGACCTAATTTGGAATCTTGAACGCAGCTGGCAAAGTCGCTATCGAAAATCTTGATAAGTAACAGAGATTGAGATTGTCTTGCCTAATGCTAGAAAGCTACTTAGTTAAACATAGGTTAAATAAAATGAGTGCATCCTACAGTACAGACTCAGCAGAATTTTGTCTTGAAGGAAGATTTATTAATTTTGTAATCAAAGATGGCTATAAGCTCAAAGGCTTGCTATTAGCTACTTCTGAAGGTGAATGCTACATTAAACTTGCTAAACATTTACGAGCAGCTTTTGACTTGCGTTTACCACCAGGGACTTGGCTACAAGTTATTGGTTATAAAAAGCACGATCTAAAAAAAGATAAAGTTACATTAAAAGCTGAACGTGTGATGGCAGCACGTTCTGAAATAGGCAGAGTCCCAGTACAGGAGACCCCAGCAATTAATACTCCTAAAGCTAAATCAGCTAAAAATAAAGCCACAATTCTGGTGTGTCAAAAGTCTGACTGCATGAAACGCGGTGGTAAAGCAGTTTGTCAGGCTTTAGAAGCAGCCTTAAGTAATCGCGGTTTAGAAGACCAAGTAACAATTAAAGGTACTGGTTGTATGAAAAACTGCAAAGCAGGGCCTAACCTAGTGATGCCAGACAAAACCCGTTATAGCCGCATTCCCGCAGCGCAAGTACCCGCAATAATGGACAAGCATTTTGCCGACAAGAGGCTAGAACAACAGCCAGATAATTTAGAAGAAGTCGTAATACCTCACAGCAAAGTTCGTGGAAACGGCTAGTAAATTTTTGATTTTTTAATAAGAAAATTTAATAAGAAGATATTTGGTGTGTTCCCTGAGTATTCGGCAGTAATTTTTGCAAAACTTTAGCAAGAATTTTGAATTGAGCGATCGCCTGCCATTGGTAGAATTATGAAGGCTTATGCAGGCGATCGCTTAACATATCTTATTCTCCAGATATCACTGCAATACAATCAATTTCTACCAAAACATCCTTAGGTAGACGCGACACCTGTACACAAGCGCGGGCCGGGGCTGTATCTTCGGGAAAATATTTAGCATAAACCGCATTCACTGCGGCAAAATCATTCATATCAGCGAGAAATACGGTGGTTTTGACAACATTTTCAAAACTAGCACCAGATGCTGTCAGAATAGCTTCTAGATTAGCCATTACCTGCTCAGTTTGCTTTTTAATATCATCGGTGTAGACAACATCACCGAGGCGAGGATCGATGGCAATTTGTCCAGCCACAAATACCATTTGACCAGAAGCGGCGATCGCCTGATTATATGGCCCTACAGGTGCAGGTGCTTGGTCAGTATTAATTACTTTACGAGTCATAGATATTACTTGCTCTAACGATGCTTCCTGTTTACCGATTTCCACCTCAGAGGCGATCAGCTGGTAAACTTCTCCATCAGGCATTATCGCACCAGTTAGGTCTGCTTCGGCAAAGCTAGCCCCATAGATATTTGCTCCAGTTAAGTCTACTTTCCTCAGACTTGCTCCATTTAGATTCGCTTTTATCAAATCAGTTTTTTGCAGTTCCGCCTTATCTAAATTTGTCCCTTGTAAACAAGCTTTTCTGAAATTTACGCCAATGAGGTTAGCTGCGCCCAAATCAGCACCAGCCAAATTCATCCCAGAAAAATCTTGTTGAGATAAACGAACGCCTCGAATTTTGATTTGCTGTAAATTGGCATTTTTGAGTTTAACGTTGCTTAAGATTGCTTGACTCAAATCAACCCCAGTCAAATTAGCTCCACTCAAATTAGCACCTGTAAGTTTTGCCCTCACAAGGTTTGCATTGTTCAAGGATGCTTCAGTTATGTCGGCAGATTCTAGCGTCGCATCACTCAAATTAGTATTATCTAAGTTGGCATGAATAAAGTTTGCGCTACTGAGATTGGCTTGACTTAACTTGGCATCATTCAGGTTGGCATTAGTAAAGTTGGCGCTACTTAGATTCGCCTGACTCAAGTCAGCATTATCCAAATTGGCATTAGTAAAGTTGGCGCTACTTAGATTTGCCTGACTCAAGTCAGCACAAGTCAAATCTGCCCAACTGAAATTTACAGAAGAACTGTTTTGTAAACAACTCAACTTTGAACCTGTCAAAGATGCTCTGGTAAAGTTTGTACAATTAAGAATTGCATTGCTCAAGTTTGCATCATTCAAATCTGCTCCTGTCAGATCAGCATTTTGTAGGTTGATCCCACTTAAATCAGCACCTTTTAAATCTGTTCCTCTCAAATTTACACTCTTAAAGTCCCGATGACCCTGTGCATATTTCTCCAACAATTCCTCAGCATCCATAATGCACCATAAAATACCACTGACCCAGTATAAACGCAGTGAGAATAATTCATAGATACTCATCTTAAATCCTCTCTCCGCGTCCTTGGCGACTTGGCGGTTCGTTAATAACCCAACCGTGGACGCAGCCCATAATACCGATAACGCCAATAATCCCGGAGAATGCGATCGTGGTCAAAACATAAATTCTTCGGCACACACCAAGACTCAAAAACACCCACATTCTTCGCATCATCACCCGCATTTGGTTCCCCTGATGCTGTAGCTAAAAATACAATACTAATTGTGTGCTGACGCGGATCACGAATAGGGTCAGAATAGACCAAAAATTGTTCAATCAACTCAACTTGCAAACCAATTTCTTCCTCAGCCTCGCGCCGCGCCGCTACTTCCACAGGTTCCCCATAATCCACAAAACCGCCAGGAATCGCCCAACCTAAAGGTGAATTATGCCGCTCAATTAACACTATAGGTCGATGTGGCCGATCCACCAATTCAATGATGATATCAACCGTTGGTGCAGGATTTCTATAAGTCATAGTCAATAGTCATTATGTAAAATCTTCCTCTCACCCTCATTTTCTGTTAGCGTTCAAAGCTGACCTTACCGTGATAAATTCGTTGCAATCACTTATTCCTATATTTGAAGTTAAATATGCCTTTTCCTAGATCCAGTGGTATTTTGTTGCATCCTACATCTTTTCCCAGTCGATTTGGTATTGGGGATTTAGGTTTAGAAGCCTACAAATTTATTGATTTTCTCAGAGAAAGTTACCAACAATATTGGCAAGTCTTACCCTTAGGGCCAACAGGTTATGGAAATTCTCCTTATGCTTCCTATTCAGCAATGGCAGGAAACCACATGCTCATCAACCCAGAACAGTTGCAAGAGCAGGGTTTGTTAGCTGAAGAAGACTTTGCTAATTTACCAGTATTTGAGGACTCTAAGGTAGATTATGAGCAAGTTAAGCCCATAAAAATTGCATTGCTGAAAAAAGCCTGTGAGAACTTTCAAGTTAAAGCAACACCTTTACAACAAACAGAATTTGCAGGTTTTTGTGACAGTAAAGCTTATTGGCTAGATGATTACGCTTTATTTATGGCGTTGAAAGATGCCCATGAAGACACTAGCTGGCACACTTGGGAATCAGAACTTGTCAAGCGCGAACCAGAAGCAATGGATCGGGTACGGCGACAATTAACGTCTGAAATTTTTTACTATAAATTCGTTCAATTTGAATTTTTCCGCCAATGGTCAGAACTCAAATCCTATGCCAACATGAGCGGGATTTCCATTGTTGGCGATATTCCCATTTATGTAGCCCAAGATAGCGCTGATGTGTGGGCGCATCCCGAAATTTTTTGCCTAGATGAAGAGACGAGAGAACCAGCACTAATGGCAGGAGTTCCACCTGATTACTTTAGTGAAACCGGTCAATTATGGGGTAACCCAGTTTATGACTGGGAGGCATTGCAAAAACAAGACTTTAAATGGTGGCTGGGTCGCTTTGAAGCAATGCTGGATTATATAGATGTTATTCGCATTGACCACTTCCGGGGTTTTGAAGCCTACTGGGCTGTGAAACAAGGAGAAGAAACAGCCATGAATGGAGAATGGATGAAAGCCCCAGGAGACGAGTTATTTGATGCGATTAAACAGCAATTGGGGCAGTTACCAGTCTTAGCAGAAGATTTAGGGGTCATTACACCAGAAGTAGAAGCACTGCGCGACAAGTATGAATTTCCTGGGATGAAGGTATTGCAGTTTGCTTTTGGTTCTGATCCTGGTAATCCGTTTTTACCTTTTAATTACACACGTAACGCCGTAGTGTATACAGGAACTCACGACAACGACACCACTGTAGGCTGGTTTAACCAAGCTAGTGATTGGGAAAAGCAAAACTTACTACTTTATTTAGGTTGTATTAGTCCTGAAGGTATTCACTGGGATGTCATTCGATTAGCTTTGAGTTCCATCGCCAATCAAGCGATTATTCCTTTACAGGATATCTTGGGTTTAGGAACCGAGGCGCGAATGAACTTTCCCAGTGTTGCTGAGGGTAATTGGGATTGGCGCTATCAGCC
Source organism: Anabaena sp. CCY 9613 (assembly GCF_963920895.1). NCBI lineage: Bacteria > Bacillati > Cyanobacteriota > Cyanophyceae > Nostocales > Nostocaceae > Anabaena > Anabaena sp. CCY 9613. The sequence continues at coordinate 114,746 of NZ_CAWUDE010000009.1, read as the reverse complement.
ATCAGCGTTAACAGAAGAACTAGGCGATCGCCTGAAAAATCTCACTAAACTCTACGGACGCGCACCGCAAGGAAAGTGAAAATAAGGGAGTGGGGAGTAGGGGAAATGAACAAAAATACTTTCTCATTTGTCCCTGATCCCCATCTCCTCAAGATCTGGGTTTACCACCAATCTTGATTTCTCCCTCTTTCCCTGGTTCTCCCATTTGTCTGGCTTCTTGCTGATTCACGCTCATCAACACACTACCGGCATTATTAGTTTTTACTGTCAGCTGCTCTTGGGCTTTCCAGGTGCGGTAAGTTCCTTGTGGAAGAATACCCTCAAACTCGGTTTTGCCATCGGCTACTACGCGAATCCAAGATGATTCTTTTAAGGTGACACCAATCTGCAATGACTGATTATTGTTGATGCGATTTGAGGTGTCGCTTACAGGTTGCAAGTTTGTGGGTTGTTGAGAGTTTGCTTGATTGGGTTCTGATTGATAAAGTGTTTCTCTTTGTGGCTGTTGATTGCTATGGCTAAGAGTATTAGTATTACTCAGCAATTGAGACAAGCTACTTACAGCGCTGACAATAACAAATATATAAAGTAAGTAAAGATGAAGCGGTCGTAGTAAACCAATAGAATGATTTTTTTCAGTAGGTGGGATGCTGACTGAATGGGAATCTAAAGGAAAATTACTGGCAAATTCTAATCCCTGAAAGCCCAGTGCATCGGAAAATTGCCTGATTAAACCCTGAATATAAACTGGTTCTGGTAAATCTTCTAAATTACCTTCTTCAATCGCCTGCAACAATCGCCGGGGAATCTTGGTTAAAACTACCATTTCTTCTAGAGATAAAGCCCGGTTTTTTCGGTTTTCTCTCAATTGAGCGCCCATTTCTGCCAATTTTTCCGCTTGTTGCTGTGCTAATGAAAATGTCGGCTGCTCTTGTTCTTTACTTTTTAGCCATTTCATGCTTAATCTCCGCTCCTGACCTCAGCTGAATCTTTAATAGGTAGATGCTTAACCTGCTCTTTTAAAAAGCGAATTTCAGCATCTTTAAGTAGACGATAGTCACCCTCACGTAACAAGGGTGCTTTTGAGATTTGTAATTGAATTGGGCCTATGGCAGTACGATGTAGCTTAATTACGGGATATCCCAACTGTTGGGCTACACGGCGAATCTGTCGGTTTCTCCCCTCCTTCAAAACTATTTCTAAACTACTGTTTTTAGCAAGACTTTCTGTTAAGTTCACTTTAGCGGGGCGTGTTTTTCGCCCTTCTAAAGTCACACCTTGACGCCACATTTCTAGCACGGCTTCTGATGGATGTCCCTTGACCAAAACCTGATAAGTCTTAGGGACACTGTGACGTGGATGCGTGAGTGCAAATGTAAGTTCCCCGTCATTGGTCAGGATTAAAGCTCCTGTGGAATCTGCATCTAGACGACCAACTGGGTGCAGACCTGAACCCTGGCGTAATTCTTCAGGAAGTAAATCTAAAACTGTTGTTCTTCCCTGAGGGTCATAGCAGGTAGAAACCACTCCAGGTGGTTTATTTAGTAATAGATATATTACAGGCGGCTGCTGCCGAGCAGATACTGGTTTGCCATCTATGGAAATGGTATCTTTTTGAGGGTCAACTTTCTGACCTAAATGTGCTAATACTCCATTAATCCGCACACGCGATCGCCGAATCATTTCCTCAGCTTCACGACGTGAGGCTATACCCCATTGAGCTAGAACTTTTTGTAACCGCGCCTCCATGTTGAAATTACTGAATATACTGGGAAAATTTGTAGAAAGAGTACAAAAATTAGATAATATTCATCATATTTGTATTTTGTGCTGAGTAGCCATAAATGTTACATTTAAAGCTTATTTCAGTTTAGTTAGTTGTTTAGCAAATATCCATCACCTTAGTGGTTAAATGCCAGAAGAAAATTCCTCAGCCAAAAGTTCACATAAAATCCGCATCATTACAAATGTACTCACAAAAGCTCTAAAACTCTGGTTAAAATCACAAGTCACTCAAGTATCTCAACTAGAGGTAGAAATTAAAGCGAGCGATCGCCAACTTCTCTCTGGTCGCATTCCCTGGGTTTCTATAATAGCGAGTGATGCCGTGTATCAAGGCCTTCATGTTACACGAATTCAACTCTTAGCAGAAAATATTCAGGTCAATATAGGCTCAGTACTCAAAGGTCAACCACTCAGACTGTTAGAAATAGTACCCGTGATTGGGGATTTAGTAGTTGAGGAAAAGGATTTAAATAGTTCCCTTTCATCTGAACTTTTATCAACTGCTTTAAATGATGTACTGGTTAAACTTATACCAGAATATTCTCTAAAATCCCCACCAATTGTTTGGCAAAAAATTATCCTGGATCATAATCAAATTAGACTCCGTGCTATTTTAGCACCCACTAGCGAATCTATACCTCTGGATATTTATTTAAGTTTGGAGTTAATTGGCAATCGTGAATTGAAATTATCACAGATTCAAGTCATTCAAAACGAAATACCACTTGTGGAAAATGAGCATAGTTACAATTTGGATCTTGGCTCAGATGTCGATATTCAAGAACTCAACTTGATCCCCGGTCAGTTGGTGTGTCAAGGACGGATTAATGTTAATCCTTAAGGAGAGATGAGATGGGGAGATGGAAAAAATTACTCTAACCTCTAGCCTCTAGCCTAACCTCAAACCTTTGCAATCAATGGTAATAAAAGCGTCACAAAATAGTAAACTAAGGGCGCTGTGAAGATATAACTATCAGTGCGGTCTAAGATGCCTCCGTGACCGGGGATCAACTGACCAGAATCCTTGACACCAGCATCACGCTTGAGCATAGATTCTGTGAGATCACCCAAAAGACTGGCAATACCAATCAGCAAACCTAATGCTACACCAGTGAAAAGAAATTGTGGTAGGTGCAAATAATAAGCTCCTGCTACGGCTACGGCTATAGTAGCAATGATCCCAAACACAGCACCTTCAACAGTTTTCTTGGGACTGATGTCAGACAAACGGGTTTTACCGAAGAATTTGCCAAAAACGTAAGCGCCGATGTCAGTAGCCCATATACAAAAGAAAGTCAGCACTGTCAACGTCAACCCCTGTGGCAAAGAAGCAAAACTTTTCTCCTGTAAAATATTTGTCCAATCTGTAGGCCAATAACCACCAAGCGGGAGATTACTCGTGGCTACACTATCAAGAGTGCGTAATCTTACCCAGTAACTCGATAAATAACCTACATAGAATAGCCCCATAATCGAAGCAGAAATATCCGCAATTGTGGCCATTTTCGGCTGAAAAAGTAAGTAAAAACAAATTAGCGTCCCAGCTATGGGCATCACAGCATCCGCCAAAGTGACATTAACGTTACAAATCACCAGTAAAGCTTGACTCACAAACATGGTGGTTTTAGCAGCAGGAACAATACCTCTAGCACGCACCAAATTAAAATATTCTTCTTGACCTAAAAATACGACCACTGCAATTGCGATAGTAAAGTACCAACCCCCCAAAAGAGTTGCAACTAGAGCAAGAGCGATCGCTATAATTCCACTAATAATTCGAGACCAAGGCATAGAAGTATTTTGAATGAGGTATTGGGGAACTCGGGGCCCCCTCTGGGGATCAGGGGCAATGGGAATCGGTGATTGGGGAAGATAGAGGAGATGTAGACGCTGTTTGTGGCTTCCCGCAGGGTGGAAGTATTTTTTGCTCTAGTCTCTAGTCTCTAGTCTAGTTTCTCACCACTGAGGATAAAAATGGGATCAACAGCGGCAAAGGTTTGGGAAAAGCCACGCGTTTCTAGACGGTTGACTGCTGATTGAACAACTTCGATATTTCTGGCTGGCAATACAGAAAAGCTTTGAGAAATAGCATACAAGCCTTCTAGATTAGCAGCTGTGGCGACCACTCTACCTGATGATGGTAAATATTGCCATACTGCTTGTAAAACATCCTGAATAGGTCTTCCACCCTCAATACAAACCCGGTGAGGAGTTACTTTGAGATCATGCAAACATTCTGGGGCGCTACCTTCAATTACTTCTACATTTTTAACCCCAAAGCGATCGCAGTTACGCTTAATTAAGTTGGCTACTTCTTCGTCCCGTTCCACAGCGATAATTTGCCCTTGGGGACACAGTAATCCTACTTCTACCGGAATTGTCCCTGTCCCCGCCCCAATATCCCACAATACCGAATCAGGTTGTAGCCGCAGTTGGGAAATCAATAACAGCCGCACTTCTCGCTGAGTAAAGGGAATACCTGGCAAATGCTCAAATAATTCATCGGGAATACCAGGGGTAATATAAGGCCAAAGTTGGGAAGGCATAGAAAGACACAATTATACTAAAGGTATTAGCTTGCCCAATTTGACAAGCCATAAGCTATAAAAGCTTTTAAACACAGCGTTATCAGCAATCATAATGGTCAGCGAAATTTTAGGCGACCGCTACGCAGTTCAGCAACTCTTGGGAAAAAAGTCAGGGCGGCGGACGCTATTAGCTCAGGATCAGACAACTGGTGAATTGGTTGTGATCAAGTTACTTACTTTTGGGAGTGACTTTGAATGGGATGATCTTAAGCTGTTTGAGCGTGAAGCCGAAACATTAAAATCTTTATCTCACCCGGCTATCCCTCGCTATTTAGACTATTTTGAAGTTAATTCACCCACCATCAAAGGATTTGCCTTAGTACAGAGTTATATCCCAGCCCAAACATTAGAGCAATACTTACAAACTGGGCGGAGTTTTACTGAAGCTGAAGTTAAACAAGTCGCCACAGCCCTTTTAGAAATTCTCATTTATCTACATGGGCTATATCCGCCTGTGATCCATCGTGATATTAAGCCTAGCAATATTCTCTTGGGTGAGCGTTCTGGCAATAGTGTTGGACAAGTTTATTTAGTAGATTTTGGTTCAGTACAAACTGTCCTCGCAGCTGAAGGCGGAACTAGGACTGTGGTGGGAACTTATGGTTATATGCCACCAGAACAATTTGGGGCGCGGACTGTTCCGGCCTCTGACTTGTATAGTTTAGGCGCAACTTTAATTTATTTGGTGACGGGTACTCATCCAGCCGACTTACCCCAAAAGGATTTTCGGATTCAGTTTGAGCAAGTAACTCATCTGAGTCCAGGCTTGACGCGCTGGTTACAGTGGATGACTGAACCGATGGTGGAACGGCGGACAAGTTCTGCTGTGGAAGCTTTAAAAGCTTTAGATCAGCCACAGTTGACTAGAACTAATACGGTAACTCTTGGTAAACCTACTGTTAAACCTGCTGGTAGTAAAATTCAAATTACCAAAAATCGAGAATTTTTAGACATCTTTATTCCCCCAGTGGGCTTTCAACCTTCAATGTTATTCACTGGGTTGTTTGCGATCGCCTGGAATTCTTTTATCCTATTCTGGACAATTGGCGCGCTTGCTGCACCTTTTCCGGTGAATGTGCCTTTTGCTTTATTCTCGCTGCCTTTTTGGGGTGTGGGGCTATTTATGATCTGGAATGTGTTGCTGGGTATATTTGGCCGCATTCGACTGCACTTGAATGACCAGCAAATTGCCTTTACTTATGAGTTATTGGGATTAAAATTTAATCGTCCCCGGCCATCGCCCAAAGAAAGTATCACTAAACTCGTTTACGTTCCCAAACACTTTACTAAAGATTCTGACGGCGATAAAACCACAGTATCGGCACAACTAGATATTTGGGCAGGAGTCCGGAAATACCCACTGAGTGTCAATTATGGTGGTATCCAATCTGAGGCGGAATTGGAATGGCTAGCCTACGAATTAAGCGATTGGTTAGGGATTGAAATCACAAAATAAGTAGTCCTTTAATGTCTATAGTTAAGAAAGACCCCTTGACAGGAGAGACACATGTTTGGACTGGGATGGCCGGAAGTAGGCATAATTGCCATAGTCGCTATTGTAATTTTTGGGCCGAAAAAAATTCCTGAACTGGGAAATGCACTGGGTAAGACCTTACGAGGTTTTAAAGAGGAATTAAACAATACTGATGATGACACTGATTCAGAAAAAGAACAGCAATAGTTAGCAGTAGAGACGCGATACCACCGTCTCTACTATTTCCCTAAAGCAAAGTATTGATAACAGAAGATGTCACCCCATTTTGGGAATCTACGATTGTCGTGGAGGTATTTTGTTGCTGTACCTCCTCTTTCGCTAAACCGCGCATCTTAATTAATTTGATCGCCCGATTGACACTTTCTGGCAAAATTACCACCAGACTGTTATCAGGAGCCATATCTAGAGCTTTGTTGATGGCTGCGGTTTCATCCAAAATTGACTCGTAGTGACAATCTGGATTTACTTGGGTGATGCCTTTGATAATTAAACCAGCAGCCGATCCCCGTGGGCGTCCTCTAGTATCGTCGTCTTCTTTGACAATGATGTAGTCAAAAATATCGGCTGAGAGTTTACCCAAAGTCACAAAATCTTCGTCACGGCGATCGCCTGGCCCACCAATTACACCAATTCGCTGTCCTGTAGTCCAGTTACGAACGAAAGAACCCACAGCTTCATAACTGGCTGGATTGTGAGCATAGTCCACTAAAGCGTGGTGGTTCCCCAAATTAAATAAATTCATCCGTCCTGGCGTTTGACTCACAGAAGCCCGGAAGGTCTTCAAGCCAGCACGAATCTGCTCAATTGTGACGTTTTGCACAAAGGCTGCCAAACTAGCCGCTAAAGCGTTGGCAATCATAAACGGCGCTCTTCCACCCATTGTCAAGGGAATATTTTCTGCTCTTTCGATGCGATGGGTCCAATCGCCTTTGACAATTGACAAATAGCCGTTCTCATAAACTGCCGCTACTCCTCCCTTTTGGATGTGTTTCCGCACCAATTCCGAGTCGGGATTCATTGTGAAGTAAGCAATATTAGCTTTAGTTCTCTCTGCCATGGCCGCCACCCGGTGATCATCAGCGTTGAGTACTGCATAGCCATCAGGAAATATGGCTTCTGCTACTACACTTTTGAGGTTAGCTAACTGCTCGATAGTGTCTATATCACCTATGCCTAGATGATCAGCCGCAACATTTAGCACTACACCTACATTGGCAGTTTCAAACCCTAGCCCAGACCGCAGAATGCCACCTCGCGCTGTTTCTAGTACCGCTACTTCTACTGTTGGGTCTTCCAGAATTAAATGGGCGCTTTGTGGCCCTGTATTATCTCCAGATTCTACTAAGTATTCACCGATGTATGTTCCATCAGTTGTGGTATAACCTACTACTTTAGCTGTCTGTTTATAAATATGTGCTAACAATCGAGTAGTTGTAGTTTTACCATTAGTGCCCGTCACACTAAGAATGGGAATGCGGCTAGATTGTTCACTGGGGAACAGCATATCCATAACTGCGCCGGCAACGTTGCGGGGAATACCTTGACTGGGGGCGACGTGCATCCGGAAGCCGGGGGCTGCGTTCACTTCCACAATCACAGCATCTACTTCCCGCAGAGGGCGGCTAATATCTGTAGTGACAACATCCAGTCCGGCAATGTCCAAACCAATAATTTTCACTACCCTTTGGGCTAACCAAACGGTTTCTGGGTGGATTTCATCGGTGCGATCTACGGCACTACCACCTGTACTTAAGTTAGCCGTTGCTCTTAGGTAACAAATTGTACCTTTGGGTGGTACACTATTGAGGGTAAAACCTTGCCTTTCTAGCAATTGGTAGCTGTTACGGTCTAGTTCGATTTTGGTGAGGATGTTATCGTGCCCTTCACCACGATTGGGGTCTTTGTTGGTTTCTTCAATTAAGTCAGCAATAGTAGATCTGCCATCGCCCACTACATGAGCTGGCACACGTTCGGCTACTGCTACTACTTTGCCATCAACAACTAGTACCCTATGGTCTCGCCCTACATAGTAACGTTCAACAATAATTGACCGAGAAACCTGTCTCGCCGCTTCGTAGGCTGCTTCGGCTTCATCCCAGTTTCTAATATCAATGGTAATACCGCGTCCATGATTACCATCTAATGGTTTAATGACAATGGGATAGCCGCCCACATATTCGATGGCTTCTTCTAAATCGTCCAAAAAGTTAATTACAGTACCTCTGGGTACTGGCGCTCCTGCGGCTGCGAGAATGCGCTTGGTGGCTTCCTTGTCGCAAGCTAGTTCTACCCCTAAAATGCCCGTTTTACTGGTCATTGTTGCCTGCATCCGCTTCTGATTCACGCCATAGCCCAACTGAATCAAAAAGCGCGCACTCAACTGCATCCAAGGAATACCTCTTTTTTCAGCTTCTTTGACAATGGCTTCTGTCGAAGGGCCTAAAGAAGATTCACGCCATAAGTCTTGCAGATCTTGGATATCTTGCTCGAGTTCTGCCTTGGGATAACGACCTCTATCAACAATACTTTGGCACAGCCGCACAGCGGCTCGTCCGGCGTAGCGTCCCGCCTCCTCATTCAAGTACTCAATTACTACCTGGAAAATGCCAGGTGTGGCAGTTTCGCGTGTGCGCCCAAAGCCGACATGCATTCCAGCTAATTCCTGGAGTTCTAAGGCTACGTGTTCCACGATATGGCCCATCATGGTGCCTTCTTTGACCCGCATTAAAAAACCACCGCGACAGCCAGGCGAGCAATAATGACCCTCCAGACTTGGCAACGCCTCTACTAACCCTTCATAAAAGCCAGGGATTTCATTTGAGGGCGTCTCGGCAAGGGTTTCTAAATCGAGGCGCATGACGATCAGCTTGTGGCGTCGAATGCTCCAGTAGTTTGGGCCGCGTAAGGTCTGGATCTTGAGGATTCTCATGGGAATAGGTAGATGGAGATTCGGAACCAAAATTCTAGTTTCTTACTGAAATTGACCGCTAAACTGTTCATAATAAACAGTTTTTTCTTTTTTTATGGTATTATTCTCATTTTTCTACCGCAAGAAATAAAGCGATCAACACAGTGTAACCTCGGATACGCTATTCCGTCAGCTGGAGATGCGATGCACAGCAGGCAATACAGTCCGCTGGTACAGGTGAAAGCGATCGCCATAACTGAGGATGTGCAATCGTAAATTATGCACAGTTAGAGGTTCATTAGCGCCGACATGAGGTTCATTTGTATGGGTTACTTCTGTGGGATCGACAATGGTGACACTGCCTTTGCCCACAACTTGTAGCCAACCATCGCGTTCAAATACAGCACAAGTATCTTCATCAATGCCAATGCCTAAACGGTCAGGATGAGCTGCGATCGCACTAATCAAACGACCCATGCGATTACGATTGTGAAAGTGCTGGTCAACAATCACTTCCGGGATAAAACCCAAACCCGTTGCCATATCGACCAAGGAACGATTTGGAGTTTCACCACTACCACCGCCAGCAATCATGTGATGCCCCATTACAGCCGCCCCTGCACTAGTTCCTGCTAGGGTCAGCTGTCCCGATCGCACCCGCTGTCGGATAATTTCCATAGCTGGCGTATCTGACAATACACCACACAGACGTAACTGGTCGCCTCCCGTGAGGAATACCCCACTACAGGCTTCCAGGGATGCTTTAACTTGGGGCGTTTCGCACTGTTCCCGTTCGCGGATGTCTAAAATCTCGACCTTCTCAGCACCCATTTCTTCAAAAATGCGAATATACCGACCACCGATAATGGCCGGTTCACGAGAGGCCGATGGAATAATTGTAATATAGGCCTTACTAGCACCGGCACGACCAAAAAAAGTTCTGAGGATATCGCGTCCATGAACTTTATCTTCTGCGCCTCCGATAACTAGAACGGCGGTTTTAGTTGCTTGGGGTGTCCTCATTTCCAGCGATTTAGCTTTTAATTGCGGCATTATGTTTCTCCTGTCAACAACCTCAGGAGCCATCGCCTTGGACGGGTTTCCCGGTAAGACAGCCCTGAAGGAGGGTTTCCCGACCTAGGGGACGGCGTTCCCCGAAGGGGTTCTCGTTCGCGGAGCGTCCCGAAGGGAAGAGTACCCGAAGGGCTTATGGCGAATGGCGTGTGAATTTAACAAGGTATGGCCATGGCCACACAACTTATCAGTAGCCTGATGATTTTTGCACTTTGCTTTTTTTTGGGGAGGACACTTGTCTGAAGTTGGCTATCCAACTTCTCGCTGAATACACATGTTCGCGCAGCGTCGACCTCAGGAGAAGCCTCAATATTCATGTGTCCATTGCTGATCCTCAAAGCCAGCGCCTTGTTGTTCACCTGTCCACTTTTTCCAGACTGGCAAAATAATAATGCTTGGGAGACTAGATTTCCCCTTTGGTATTGGGGGCGAGCAGGTCTTAACACGCTTTTTCTGAGGCTGGCTCGATGCATCCTGGAAGTTGTTAACTTGGTCAGATTATTAATTTAAATGTACTTGTGACAATATTTAAACACAAATTAAGTAATTAGAAAAACTTTTGATCCTACCAAAAATCAATAGTTCTGGTACTTTTAGACACTATTGATTAAACTTATCTGTAGTTCTATCCTACATTGGCTGATGGTGTTTGCTAGACATTCATTCTTTAGATTAGTGTTCTCGAATACGAATTACTGTGCGCTTTGATATAGTTACACTTTTTCCTGACTGTTTTACCTCAGTTTTAAGTTCGGGGTTGCTGGGTAAAGCCTTAGCCAAACAGATTGCCCAAGTTAATCTGATTAATCCCAGGGATTTTACCACTGATAAGCACCACAAGGCGGATGATGAACCTTACGGCGGCGGGGTGGGAATGCTCATGAAGCCAGAACCCATCTTCAGCGCTGTGGAATCGCTACCAACTCTCCCCCGGAGAGAGATTATTTTAATGAGTCCCCAGGGTGAAACCATCAACCAACCATTGCTGCGAGAATTAGCCACAAGTTATGACCAGCTAGTAGTGATCTGTGGGCATTACGAAGGTGTAGATGAGCGGGTGTTGCATTTAGTTACTCGTGAGGTATCTTTGGGTGATTTTATTCTCACTGGAGGAGAAATTCCTTCAATGGCATTAATTAATGGTGTGGTAAGACTTTTACCAGGAACCGTGGGCAAAGTCGAGTCCCTAAAGGCAGAAAGTTTTGAAGAAGGATTGCTAGACTATCCCCAGTACACTCGTCCCGCCAATTTTCGTGGCTGGAAAGTGCCTGATGTTTTATTATCAGGGAATCATGCAGCCATTCAACGTTGGCGGTTTGAACAACAAATTCAAAGAACAGGCGATCGCCGCCCCGATTTACTGGAAAAATGGCAACAGGAGAAGCAGGGGAGCAGGGGAGCAGAGGAGCAGGGGTAAAGTTTTTTCCCAATGACTAATGACTAATGACTAAAATTCGGATTGGTAACGGCTATGATATCCACCAGTTGGTGAGCGATCGCCCTTTAATTTTAGGAGGCGTGCAAATTCCCCATGAATTGGGTTTATTAGGACATAGTGATGCTGATGTACTGACCCACGCCATTATGGATGCCATTTTGGGGGCATTATCCTTGGGGGATATTGGTCATTATTTCCCCCCTAGTGACCCTCAATGGGCTGGAGCAGATAGTTTGGTGCTATTAACTCAAGTACATCAGCTAATTCGAGATCAAGGCTGGGAAATAGGCAATATTGACTCAGTAGTAGTAGCAGAACGTCCTAAATTAAAACCGCATATTGAAAACATGCGGGATAAGCTAGCAACTGTTTTAGAATTACCACCCAATCAAATTGGCATCAAAGCCACCACCAATGAAAAATTAGGCCCCGTTGGTCGAGAAGAAGGTATATGTGCTTATGCTGTCGTTTTACTGGTGGCTGAAACGTAATTTTTCTTAACTTATACAACTGTATTTTTTACAAAGTAGTTAAGATAAAAATAATTGAATATTAGCAACTTAGAAAAATGACAGCTATCAACCTAGAATATTTAGAACACCCTGATGTTGTGGCATTAGATAAAGATGGAAACATTATTTTAATTATTGAAGTCCAAGGTTTTCCATTTGATTCAAACCCTAAGAAAACACAAGAATATAGTATTTTGCGAATTATTGACTATTTAAAAGCTTCCCCACAACTTATTCCTTTAGCGATGTTTGTCGATTTAGAAAATATTTTAATTTTTCACTGGGATGGTTTTAACTTGTTAGAAATTATTAGGTTAAAAACTGGGGATATACTAAGTCATTACGAGCCTGAGTTTAATAACAAACAAATTTTTAATCTTTATCTTACAAATTTGGTAAAAGCTTGGATTAATGACTTTTGCTATCACTGGAAGTCAGAAAAACCACCAGCATTTCAGGAAATAAAGGAAATAAATTTATTACCTTTATTAGAAGGTGGAATTACCCAACCTTAATTAATACTAATAGTGCTACTTTATATAGAAACCAATTTTTTAATGAGTATTGCAAAAGGTCAGGATGAATTAGCAACAAGCTTTTTGCAAAATACACCTAACTCAATTGATATAGTAATACCTAGTATTTGTTATGTAGAATCTCTCATGACATTAGAACAAGAAGATAAATATAAGCAAGATTTTATTCAGCGATTATATATTCAAATTCATGAAGCTGGAAGAGACAAAAATTCACAAAATGCTAAATTACTTGTTAATCATTTACAACAAGCTAATCTTAGTTTTTCAGAACATTCTAATGAAATAGAAAAACGTTTTTATTCAGCTTTGATTAATTTAATTACTAAAGCGGAAGAAATTCCATTAACTACAGAAATTATTCATAGAAGCTTGAGTACAAATATTTTAGAAAAACATTTTATGGATAAATTAATTTTAGAATGTATACTTTACCATGCACGTCTATATTCTGATGAAATAAAAGTTTTTTTAAGTGCTAATAGTAAGGAATTTGGAAAGCGTGAGGTTACAGCAATTTTACGAGATCATGGTATCCAATATTTTCCTACAACTCACAATTTTCTGGGTTGGTTCAACTCTCAATTTATTTAATAGAATTTACATTTTTTGCCAATTATGAAAATTACAAAACTCATTCCCACACTCAAACGGTTTTGGTTACCCATAATTTTGGCTTTAGCAACAGCCATGACAATTGCTGGTTGTAACCCAGCTAATTTTAAAAGTACAGCGACTCAAGTACCCCAATTAGTAAATAGTATTCTTAGTGATCCCAAAACCTTTAACTATGCACTTAGTTCAGAATCTCCTAATATTTTTAGTTTAACTTATGAGGGATTAACAACCCAAAATCCTATCACAGGTGAAGTTGAACCTGTATTAGCGGAATCATGGAAAATTACTGATAATCGGTTAGGGTTTGTTTTTACTTTACGAGAGGGTTTGAAATGGTCTGATGGCAAACCACTAACAGTAGATGATGTAATTTTTACTTACAATGACATTTACCTCAATGAAGAGATTCCCACAGATACTAGAGATATTCTCCGAATTGGTGAAAGTCGGGCATTACCTCAAGTCAGGAAAATAGATAATCGACGGGTTGAATTTACTACCCCAGAACCATTTGCACCATTTTTAGGAACTCTAGGACTACCAATTTTACCTGCTCATGCTTTAGCCAAATTTGTTAAAACCAAAGACCAAGAAGGTAAACCAATATTTTTGTCCCAGTGGGGCGTTGATACTCCTCCTGATCAAATCATTGTCAATGGCCCTTACAAAGTAGAGCGTTATGATACAAGTCAACGTATAGTTTTCCAGCGCAACCCTTACTATTGGCGTAAAGGGCCGCAAGGGGATGCTCAACCCTACATTGAACGAGTAGTATGGCAAATTGTCGAATCTACAGATACTGCTTTGCTGCAATTTCGTTCTGGTGGGTTAGATTCTGTGGGAGTCACACCAGACTACTTTTCGTTATTAAAACGGCAAGAAAAACAAGGTAATTTCACAATCTATAACGGCGGGCCAGCTACGGGAACTTCTTTTGTTTTGTTTAATTTAAATAAAGGTAAAAGAGATGGCAAACCGCTAGTAGATCCTATAAAATCTCGTTGGTTTAATACAGTTGAATTTCGGCAAGCAGTCGCTTATGCCATTGACCGCCAAACGATGATTAATAATACTTTTCGTGGCTTAGGTCAAACCCAAAATTCACCCATTTCTGTACAAAGTCCTTTTTACCTAGCACCAGAAGAAGGATTAAAGGTCTACGATTACAATCCCGAAAAAGCCAAAGAATTACTGAAAAAAGCTGGATTTAAATATAATGCTCAAGGTCAACTATTAGATGCTGACGGTAACCGTGTACGCTTCACTTTATTGACAAATGCGGGAAATAGAATCCGTGAGGCAATGGGGGCGCAAATTCGACAAGACTTAGACAGAATTGGAATGCAAGTTGATTTCACGCCATTGGCATGGAATACTTATACAGATAAGCTGGCAAATACTCTTGATTGGGATGCTTCGTTACTGGGTTTAACTGGTGGTTTAGAACCAAATGATGGGGCTAACGTCTGGAACCCTGAAGGTGGATTACATATGTTTAATCAAAAACCCCAAGCCGGACAAAAACCCATAGAAGGTTGGGAAGTAGCACCTTGGGAAACGAGAATTGCTGAACTTTACATTCAAGCGGCTAGGGAACTAGACGAAGCCAAGCGCCGAGAAATTTACGCCGAAACCCAAAAGATCACCCAGGAAAATTTACCTTTTATCTATCTGGTAAATCCCTATTCCTTGTCAGCAGTGCGGAATGAATTTGACAATATCAAATACTCAGCTTTGGGCGGCGCATTCTGGAACATTCATGAAATCAAAATAATTAATTATTGACTAACTCCCCGACCGTTACTTCCGCATTTCGGCGTTTAACAGCCGGGAGAATGTCGAAGAGGCGATGAAGCGGATTACGGAGAAGTTTAAAGTGTAAGGCGATCGCTTTTAGCTGCTTTTGTTAAACTCAATTTATCAATCTAAAGGTTACGGTGGGCTATATTATCCATCGCAACCTGATAGATAATTATTGAGATTCAGATTACTTATATTTGGGTTATGACTGCTGCCATTCCCGTTTTTAAACCCGTTAGCCAGATGCAGTTAGCACCTGGTAGCACAGTGACAATTCCAGATGTTAGCTGGGAAGAATTTGAATCTATTTTACAAGAATTGGGAGAAAAAAGAACTACACGAATTGCCTATAGCCAGGGTGCTTTAGAAATTATGGCTCCTTTACCAGAACATGAAATACCCAAAGATTTAATTTCTGATATTGTCAAAATATTGCTGAAGGCTAAAAATATCAGATACCAACCTTTTGGTTCCACCACCTTTAAACGGCAAGGTGTAGCAGGAGTTGAACCTGATGCTTGCTTTTATATTCAGAATTATCAACAAATGATTGGTCACCGCCGTTTACAACCTGATGATCCGCCGCCAGATTTAACGATTGAGACTGATGTCACATCAAAAACTACTCTCGATGCTTATGAAGCCATTGGAGTCCCAGAATTATGGGTTTACGATAGCGGGAGCCTTTCTATTTATTTGCTGAAAGCGGGGAAATATATAAAATCTAACACCAGTCCTAATTTTGAGGATATAGCTATTACTGAGATTATTCCTGCTGCTGTGGAACGTAGTTGGCAAGTAGGAAGTTTTCAAGCTTTAGAAGAATTAGAAGCGATGATGATTTAGTAAATAAAAATAGGCACTAAAAGGTGCGATTTGCCGTGCTTTGTGCTACATACTCAAGGGTTTTCAGCCGGATTCCTCATAATTCGTAATTCGTAATTTGTCATTACCCAGTCCCCAGTCCCTATTAACTACCGTGACTCAAACTGAAACTTTGCGATCGCTCTTAGAAGCGGTTGCCAATGGTAAAGTTACTCCAGATATGGCTCTAACTTCACTCAAAGACTTAGCCTATGAACCTGTGGGTGAGTTTGCCAAAATCGACAACCATCGTGAATTGAGAACTGGCTTCCCAGAAGTGATTTGGGGGCCAGGTAAAACCACGGAACAAATTGCTCAAATTATGGAGGTGATGCGCCTTCGTAATCCCGTGGTGATGGCAACCCGCATTGAACCAGCCGTTTATGCTGCACTACAACCAAAAGTTAGAGGCTTATGCTATTACGAATTGGCGCGCATCTGTGCTATTACACCCCCGACAATTGAACCCAAGTTTGCAGGATTAATAGGCATTCTCTCTGCTGGTACTGCTGACTTAGCCGTAGCTGAAGAAGCAGCTGTAACAGCAGAACTTTCTGGGTTTCGCGTCCAGCGTCTTTGGGATGTAGGTGTTGCCGGGATTCATCGCTTGCTAAGTAATCGCCACCTCATCGAATCATCTTCGGTGTTGATTGTTGTGGCAGGAATGGAAGGTGCTTTACCCAGCGTTGTGGCAGGTTTGGCAGATTGTCCGGTGATTGCTGTTCCCACTAGCATTGGTTATGGTGCAAGTTTTGGCGGTTTAGCTCCCCTATTGACAATGCTCAACTCTTGTGCGGCGGGCGTGGGTGTAGTGAATATTGATAACGGTTTTGGTGCTGCTGTTCTAGCGGGACAAATTTTGCGAACAGCCGAGAAATTGCGGTTGGCATCTTCGGCATCTTGAGTTATGACAGTTAAGTTATACGCAAAATTTCAGTATGTGGCCAGTGTGTGAGGAAAAAAATAAACAACTGACCACTGTTAATTACAGCCCATTACCCATAAATTATTAAGTATGAACTACATCAGCGATGTCATATCTCAGTTAGTTTGGCAATTACCAGTGAATCTGACGATGCTAGGGCAACACATTAACGATCCAGATTTGTTAGGTCAAATCCAACACAATTGGAATAACTTTGTCCAAACAGGTCAAATTTGGGCATTGTTGATTGGTCTGGTAATTGGCTATATCATGCGGAATTTAACAAGTTACGGTTAGGGACTAAGGACTGAAGACTGGGGACAAGGGAAAGGAAGAGTGATAAATTTCTATTGTGTCTTCCTCAATTACCACCCCCACCTTCCCATCTCCTACGGCCCTAATCATCTATGACCAAAGAACAAACTTGGAGTCAACGATTTGAATCAGCGTTGCATCCGGCCATCGCTCGGTTTAACGCTAGTATCAATTTTGACATTGAATTAATTGAATATGACCTGACTGGTTCTCAAGCTCATGCCAAAATGTTGGCTCACACAGGTATTATTTCCCCAGATGAGGGAGAACAACTAGTAGCGGGTTTAGAACAAATTCGTCAAGAGTACCAGCAAGGAAAATTTCAGCCAGGGATTGATGCTGAAGATGTACATTTTGCTGTGGAACGACGCTTGACGGAAATTGTGGGTGATGTGGGTAAAAAGCTGCACACCGCGCGATCGCGTAATGACCAAGTTGGTACGGACACTAGACTTTACCTACGCGACCAAATTCAACAAATTCGCGGACAATTACGAGAATTTCAAGGTGTCTTACTAGATATAGCTGAACAGCACGTAGAAACGCTGATACCTGGTTATACTCACCTGCAACGCGCCCAGCCTGTGAGTTTGGCTCATCACCTGTTGGCGTATTTCCAAATGACTCAGCGTGATTGGGAACGCCTGGGAGATGTTACCCGGCGGGTGAATATTTCCCCTCTAGGGTGTGGGGCATTGGCCGGAACCACATTCCCCATTGACCGCCATTACACAGCCGAACTATTGCATTTTGAGGATATTTATGCTAACAGCTTGGATGGAGTGAGCGATCGCGACTTTGCCATTGAATTTCTTTGTGCTGCTAGCTTAATCATGGTTCACCTCAGCCGTCTGAGTGAAGAAATTATCCTTTGGTCATCTGAAGAATTTCGATTTGTCACCCTTAAAGATAGCTGTGCCACGGGTTCCAGCATTATGCCCCAAAAGAAAAACCCCGACGTACCAGAATTAGTACGAGGAAAAACAGGGCGCGTATTTGGCCATCTCCAGGCAATGCTGGTAATTATGAAAGGGCTACCCCTGGCATACAACAAAGACTTACAAGAAGATAAAGAAGGTTTATTTGATAGTGTAAATACCATCAAAGCTTCTTTGGAAGCAATGACAATATTGTTACAAGAAGGTTTAGAATTTCGTACCCAGCGTTTAGCAGCAGCCGTAGCCGAAGATTTTTCTAATGCTACCGATGTCGCAGATTATCTTGCAGCACGAGGTATTCCTTTTCGGGAGGCTTACAATCTCGTAGGCAAAGTAGTAAAAACCAGTATTGCCGCAGGTAAACTTTTAAAAGATTTGACCTTAGAAGAGTGGCAACAAATACATCCAGCCTTTGCCGTAGATATTTATGAAGCAATATCGCCGCGTCAAGTCGTAGCTGCCCGTAACAGTTATGGTGGTACTGGTTTTTCCCAAGTTAGTAAAGCACTTCTGACCGCTCGTACTCAAATTGCTTTAGAGGCTAGAGGTTAGAGGTTAGGGGTTAGAAGCTAGAGGTTAGGAGCTAGAAATTTTTGCTCTACATCTTGCATGGTAGCTCCTTCTTCTCCTGCTTCTTTCCTCTAATCCTTAAGGGTCTACGTATATTTGTCTTGAGAAGTTTCTCTCGCTGGGAAACCCGGTTTTCCTTCGGAATGCTGACGCGAAATATGAACTTCTGCTGCGCTCCTTTCCTTTAAGTTTAAAAATTAAACATTTAGAATACCGAGCTTGTTTCTAAAAGCACAATCCATCATAAAATCTGATGCTGATGCAAAAACAAAATGACCGTCTCCTTTAGTCTTAACTTCCATCGCTTAGACTAGTACTAATTCTGCCACCACTTCGCCCATCTACTGATCAGACTTTTTTCAGCGGGCGATCGCTTCACGGCGTGAACAGAAAAATGGCTAAAAAATATGGGCGCACAGCTAGCTGTACACCCTCAAATTCACAAATTTAAAGAGTAAGAATTTCAGCAGATAACTTATTCAGTATCAGCTGCTGACGTACTTTCTTCTTCCTCACTCTTCGGAGGTCTTTGTTGGAACCTTCTCTGCATTCTTCCTGTAGTCGTCCGTTTACGAAACTTTCTGGCATATGCCTGGTTCCGTAGCGCCTTTTCTTTTTTCGGGTTACGGCGCTTGGCCATGTTCACCTCATTTAATAAACAACAAAAAAGTGCAACTAGGCATCTTGTAGGCAATATCAGCTACTGATGTTATTGATATACTTTTGGCCTAGTCTTTTTATTCAGATACTTTTAACAGTATACTAGTCTACCGCATTCAGTGAACTTCTGTCAACAAGATGCATATCCATCTCCCGTGCTTGCAGCTATCTGACTTCCACAAAGTCTCTCTCTTTGCAGGAGAGAGATTTAAATAGAGGTTTTCCAGATTACCGTGAAAAATTAGGCTACTATGCAGCGCAGGTATACTGTAGGGCTTTAGAACTTACCAAGAGCTTATTTCAGATTTTTTCACCTTATTTAACATAGTTTTATTTATTCCTGTCAACTTACATATTCACAATAATGAATTCAATCTTGGCAGGTGAAACATAGAGGAAATCACTGTCAACATAAGACGTTATGATTACATAGAACTTGTCCAGCAATTTTCAGTTTTTGCCCTACTAGTCTGAATCTGTTGCCTATATGATGAATCTCACGGAATTGCCGCAACTTAATGCGCTAAAAATGGACTGGTATTGCCAATTTAGAGAAATTAATTTACTTTAATTATATTAACGAAAGCTATTTAGAGAAATCAGGACTTACGTAAATAAAATTTGTCCTTGCGACCGGAACGCAGATAAGGGAAGCAATCCCAGAGTTTTAGGCGATTACGTCGCTATCGCTAATAATGACGTAATTATGTTAATTTTGCGTAAGTCCTATAAATATCATCACAGATTTAAATGCAAATTATCTACAATTCACTTATGTATAGATAAATACAAAAAAATAAATTTTCTTGGGAAACAAATGGGAAAATTGATATATTATACGAGAGTCATTACAATTAACTCCTAAACCACAAGCATATCTATATGCGTTACATAAAAATCATCTCTATATTAGTTGATTTTATGTAAGTGGTAGGAAAGTTAGAGAACACAACATACATATATATTAAGATTGAACGTTCTTGCTTTTTTTGCGGCAATTGTCCATTCCACGCGTAGCTTATGGCGTATTGGACAAACAGTATTGGGTATTATTTTTCGTCATCCCATTACTGGCACTAGTATCATTCCCTTATTACCGGATGGTCAAATTGTGCTAATTCGGAGACGCGACGATGGCTGTTGGGCATTACCTGGCGGGATGGTGGACTGGGGAGAGGATATTCCGAAAACAGTCTACCGAGAATTAATAGAAGAAACTGGTTTAGAGTTGTTACAAATTAAGCGTTTGGTAGGAGTTTACTCATCACCAGACCGCGATCCGAGAATTCATTCAATTTGTGTTGTGGTTGAAGCAGAAGTTCAAGGAAACATGGAAATTCAGGATACCTTGGAAGTCATGGAAATTCAAGCTTTTGCTCCTGAGTCTTTACCTCTAGGAAAAATGTCTCATGACCACACTCGGCAGCTACAAGACTACTTGAATGGTTTAACGACATTGGCATAAAACTATTTTGGACTTTAAACTTAACCCAGGTCTGCTCAAAGTTTAACTTTAAATTAAAATGGATATCCTATTTCGGAACTCCCGGAGAAAACTCTCTCAAGGGCTATTATTTTGGCGTGAAGCTGGTGAAGGTATACCTGTAGTCTTTTTACATGGTGCTTGGAACGATAGCAGTCAATGGGTATCGGTGATGAAGTCATTATCGGAAAAATTTCATTGTCTAGCACCAGATTTATTGGGATTTGGTGAATCAGAAAATCCTAAAATTCATTATTCAATTGATTTACAGGTGGAGTCTATTGCTGAGTTCTTGGAAGCTGTTAAGTTAGAGAAAGTATATTTAGTAGGATATTCTATTGGAGGTTGGATTGCTGCTAGTTATGCTTTAAAGTATCCAGAGCAAATTGCTGGTTTAGTCTTACTATCACCAGAAGGTGTGGGGATAGATGGACAAGAAAAAAATTGGCAGAAGATGCGGACATTATTAAATCGTCCACCACTATTATTGAAAATATTAAAGTTGCTTCATCCGGTAATTAAAAAACTGGGATGGCAAAACAAAATAGAAAAAGACTGGAGTTGGCGTCAGAAATTGCTGCAATATCCCACAGCTTGTCAATTACTATTCCAACGACGACAGTCGGAAATTGAAGCAGAATTATTGAACAGCCGATTACATTTAATGGAAGTTCCCGTTTTAATTTTGCAAGGCGGTCAAGCTTTATTAGATGATGTAGTGAGAAGTCAAACCTACACTCAACTAATTCCAAAAGTCGATTTGAAAATAATTGCTCACGCAGGTAATGATTTATCTGAATCTTGTACTGGGGTTGTAGTTGAGGATATTATAAATTTTGTTGATAGCAATTATCTGTGAAGCTGTAAAGTATCGAAAGCAAGGCTCAGATCCCCGACTTATGCAATAAGCCGGGGATACTTTTATTTGTAGAAGATATAAGAATTTGATGATTATCAGGCAGAACTAGTGTTGTCTCATGGAAACTCTGCAAACAATAGATTATGCCTTTTCAGATTGATAATCAAAAAAGTGAAATAAGTTGCCATCTTTGGGAACAATAAACCTATTGAGGCTTAGGCAACTAGGGTGAAAGCATTGATTGATAAAACTTCTGAACTATTGTACCCCTCTGTAGAGACATTGGTTAAGGAGATTGTGGCTATTAACCACGCGTGGAAAGTGGCTGGTGAATTATTTGGAAACAATTCACCTTTATCTATTTCTTCACGAGATTTAAAAACCTGTTTGCAGGTTCGTTTATTACGAAACTATGCACCAAAAAAGGTGTATCTCATTGAAGACACAGAAGTAGAGGGTGAACCACTTTACAGCTTATGTCTCCGGGAACCTATAGGCAACCGCTTGTATGCAGAACATTTGCCAATGCGGACAGCTGAAAAAGTTCTGACGGATCAAGAATTAGCAAAATTTAAACAGAAATAACCAAAATAAACAATCAGGGTGCAGTGTGGAAATAGCAAAATTTTGGGACATTATTTGGGATAATGAACCTTTTCATTGGGCAATTGCTTTTGTATTGATAGTTGCAATTGCTGTTGAAATTTACACAGTATGGTGGTATTTGCATTCAGCGTGTGGCGAAACTCAAGCTTCAATTCGATTTTTGAGTAAGTTGCAAAATGGTAAAAATGTCAATAACTTAAACAGAGTTAGTCGCTGGTTAAAAACGCATTTAGGAACAGATGATGTTAAAAAAATTCGTCAAAACATTGCACAAAATGATAACAAATTTGTACTTATAAAGTATCCATCTGTTTTAGCCCGCCCCATACCTCGAACTTCCTTGCGTTTTGTGACCACATTATGTACTGCTATCGGCGTTTTAGGAACATTTTACGGCATACAAAAGGGACTCCAAGGAATTAATTTATCTACAGAAAATTCTCAAGAATTGATGAATGCCAGTACAGGGCTACTGCAAGGCATGACAACAGCTTTCTCCACTTCCTTGATGGGACTTGGTTCTGGTAGTTTATTTACTCTAGTGTTGTTTGGATGTGATTGGCGACGACAGCAAGAGCGTGATAGTTTACGCCAGAAATTAGAGAA
This sequence comes from Anabaena sp. CCY 9613, assembly GCF_963920895.1. NCBI lineage: Bacteria > Bacillati > Cyanobacteriota > Cyanophyceae > Nostocales > Nostocaceae > Anabaena > Anabaena sp. CCY 9613. The sequence goes on along the minus strand of NZ_CAWUDE010000009.1, from coordinate 92,166 downwards.
TATTGCAACTTTAAAAACGGTAGATAATGGGAATCATGAAGTCTTTGAAGCACTGAGTCTTGTAGCAAAAAATTTGACTGGGTTAAAACAGCTAAATGCAACAGAAATTGGTCAAGCTGTCGGTAAAAGTATTGCAGAACAGTTCACAGGCTTAAATCAGTTATCAGCTCAAGCTATTGGAGAATCTGTCAAGCAGCAGATTTTTCCAGGATTGGAAGCAATATTCAAAGAACAGAAAAGACTTCGGGAACTCCAAGAAAATCAGGGACAGAGAGTTTTAGAAGAACTAATTAAAGATTTACGAATCCAGGTACTCGAACCAATTGCAGATCGATTAGATAAAAGTGCAGAGTTAACCGAAAAAGCTTCTACAGCAGTTTTGACACTGCATCAGGAACTTGGTGAAATTTCTCAAAATTTGGCAAGTTCTATCCTGACAATTCAGAATTTTCAAAAAGAGACTTTGATAGAACTCCAAGGATTTGCACATAATTTGGGAGACACTCTCAATCAATTTCAAACAAATACAAAAGGTGTTTTACAACAAACAGCCCACGAAATTAATCGCGCTGTAGATCAGAGTATCCAGGGATTGACAGCCCAAAGAAGTGCTTTTGAAGCAAGTGCAGTCCAAGCTGCTGCTACCTTCCGTGGAATTCGAGAAGAACTACAAACAGCACAGCAAGAACGCGCCGCAGTAGAACAGCAAATGCTGCAAGGCTTTGCTAACACTATGGGACACACTTTAAGCCAATTTCAAACTGAAACTACGGGAGTTTTACAACAAACAGCCCACGAAATTAATCAAGCTGTAGATCAGAGTATCAAAGGATTGACAGCTCAAAGAAGTGTTTTTGAAGCAAGTGCAGTCCAAGCTGCTGCTACCTTCCGTGGAATCCGAGAAGAATTGCAAACAGCACTACAAGAACGCGCCGTAGTAGAACAGCAGATGCTGCAAGGCTTTGCTAACACTATGGGACACACTTTAAGCCAATTCCAAACTGAAACTACGGGAGTTTTACAACAAACAGCCCACGAAATTAATCAAGCTGTAGATCAGAGTATCAAAGGATTGACAGCTCAAAGAAGTGCTTTTGAAGCAAGTGCAGTTCAAGCTGCTGCTACCTTCCGTGGAATCCGAGAAGAATTGCAAACAGCGCTACAAGAACGCGCCGTAGTAGAACAGCAGATGCTTCAAGCTACTCAAAATGGAATTATCCACATTCTCACTCAAGCAAATAGAACTTTTCATGAGCAAACTAATACTCTAAAAACAGTGGGTGAGCAAGCTTCTGGATTGATGAATGATGCGAAGGATAATCTTCTATCTACTTTAGGAAATATCGACACAACACTCACAGCTACCCGTAAAACAGTAGAGGAAGATTTGACCAAATTTCGGCAAGAATATCAAGCGAATTTATACGCATTCTTTAAAGAACAGAACAACTTATTGGAAGGGACACTAGGCGAGCAAAGGGATGGATTATCTGGGGTTGTAAACCATCTTGATAAGGTGTTCCGAGATGAATGCCAAAGACGGAGTGAATTGACTCAAGAAGTTGAAAAAAGTATGAGTAAAATTCAGATGACTGTCGAACAAATTAACAAATTAGTTAGTGCTGCTGGATTAAACGATTCACAACGACTAATACAACTAGAAAATCTGGCGCGTGGTATTGGGGAGCAAGTAGAAAAGGTTGACAGTTCATACAGCAATTTGAATCGAAAATTTGATGATAGCCTTCATGCTTGGCAAAGTCATCTTGAAGTTTCTATGCAAAAGACCGTTGATTTACAGGTAAACTTTTTCCAACAAGCAGATACTTCTATGACTAGGGTTTGTGGAGGTTTACTAGAAACAGCAAAAGTTCTAGTTGCTGCACATGATACCCGCCACTTGAATAATAATGAAAGCAATGATGGATGATTTTACCATAAATGAAAGTGATGTAGAAATCATAGAGGATGATGATTCTAACATCTATCTATCTATTGGCGATTTGATGTCTGGGTTATTGATGTTTTTTGCCTTATTATTTATCACTGCACTACTCCAGCTTGCGGAGAAAGATGTGCCTAAAAGACTAGTAATTGGTAATGTCGTAGGAGAGATGAAAAGCAACAATATCAATGTCAAAGTCAACCCAGAAACCGGAGATATCAGTATCCAAGAATCGATTCTGTTTGCGAAAGGAAGCACCGAATTAAAACCAGAGGGTAAAGCATTTCTACGCAATTTTGTTCCCGTTTACAGTGGGGTGATTTTCTCCAGACCAGAATTTGAGCAGGAAATTAGCCGTGTAGTTATAGAAGGTCATACTAGCTCAGAAGGAGATGAACAAATAAATCTCGAACTGAGTGTAATGAGGTCTGCATCAGTTCATAAATACATTTTCTCTGACATAAATTTTCCTACAAAAACATCTTTAAGTCAGAAAATATTAGCTGCTGGTCGTGGAGAAATTGAATCTGATCAGAGTCGGGATAATCCAGGCGATCGCAAGGTAGTTTTCCGTTTTCAGTTTCGTAGTGATGAATTAAATAAAGATATTACTAAAACTTCTTTGTAAAGGAGCAACAATCTTGAATTTGCAATTTTCTTTTCCTTCTCTACCTGAAACTCCCCCGTGTATTCCTAATCAACTGATTCAGCTTGCAAGTAACTTAGCAAATGAGACTATATCAATGCCAAATGTTGATTTAGTATTGGCGGCTATTGAACAGGGTAAATCTGATAAAATAAGTCATTTGGACTGGGTTTACTGTATCCATGCTAAAGCACAGTGGGATCAGCAAAATATTGGACGATGTAGAAAAACATCAGCAGAAATTTGGAAGGTAGCAATTTCTAGTTCATGGTTACAACATCAGCTATTATGGCGTTTAGCTCTTTATCATAGTGGTCAGAAAGAACAGGTATTAGCACATTCTTTAGCTGAAAGTTTTGATGTTTTTGCTAATCCTAAGTTAATTAATAATTTGTTATCAGTTCAAATTATTCTGGCACTTCGTAATCAGCAACCAAGTAGACAGTTAGCAAAAATTAGTTGTAATCACTCTGTGAATCAAACTGAATTATTAAATTTAATCCGAAAAGATTTACCTATTTGGATTCCATTGTTTAGCAATTTTGTAGAAGAAATATCACCATATTTTACAACAATTAATTCTCCCAGCCAACAAGAAATAAGATGGTTGCTAAGTTGTTTAGATGAAATGTCAGATACTCAGCAGATAAAAGCGGTTGATTATTTACTAACTAATGTTTCTAAAACCATAACATCCAATTGTTATTTAGTGGTGGATTGGTTACGAAATAAATATAGACAAGGTGGAAATTGGTACAAACTTTCAGATCCAGCAAGACAAAGACTTCGAGAATGGATTGGTGGTATTAATTATGGTGATTTCCAAAAGTTAGTTATTTTAATATTAAGCAGGCTCCCTTTACAAAATTTCGAGTCAAATCGTCTACGTAGTCGTAGTAAGTTTTGGGCTAACTATAGTAATCGTTTTGAACGGCTTCGTATTTTGTTACCTAAAACATCACAACTTGCTATAAGTTATCAAATCCAAGGTGATGTTGATTTATTAGAGGACGACGGGAGTGACTCTACAGAGATTTGTATATTTGATTTTGGTGAGTGGTTTGTAGTCGAATTTTTTCGGGGAAAAGGTAGTGAGATACGCCTGTTTCCTAATAATCCCAAAAATCAGCAAATTCTTTTTGGCGAATCAACACTTTCAGTCAAACAGATTCGTTTTCTGGGTGGCGAGAAGCACGATCATGTATATCTTTGGCAAGTCTTTTCCCATACCTGGCTGGCAAATCATAGAATTTTGCCTAATGCAAATACCCAATCTTCCGGAAACCTGACAGTATCTCAATTACAAGATAGAGCAAAAAAACTAGAACTGTGGAGAAGAGAAATTGAGTATTTAGAAAGGGATGCTAGACTCTATATGAACAAGCAACATTGAGATGATATCTTTATCTCTACTTGTTTAATAAGTAAGTCGGCGAGAAAAATCAAACTATGTTAAACAATGTAAAATAATTAAAATTCATTTCGTAGTTTCAGCCCTTATTTGAGAACTAAAGTCCTCACTACAAACCTTTAATTATTTACGCCTTCCTACTTAGTTAAACGATCGCCTGAAAATTCATCCTCTATTTATCACTCATAAATATTGTTCGCATTCCCCAAAAAATTAAATTTGGTTCCACAATTAAACGGCTGGCAATTTCAGGAACCTGTAGTTTTAAATAGTTGATTATTAACAAGCGATCGCCTCCTTTAATTACCACCTTACTTTCAGGAAATAATTCCCACCAAGCTAAGATAAAATCTTTAATTCCCGCCAATAAAGTATGGATAACTCCACTTTGAATAGCCTCTGGTGTATTCAAGGCAAAACGTGACGGTAAAGTGATATTTTCTGTTGTTAGTTGTGGTAATTGTCCAGTTTTTTGCCCTAACGTCGCAAACTGTAAACCCAATCCCGGTAGAATTGCGCCTCCCACTAAATATTGATTAGCATCCGCACCTGTAAAAGTTAAGGCTGTCCCAGCATCAATTACTAACATGGGAAAACCCCAAGTTTTGCCAGCACCCCATAAAGCTAAAGCACGGTCAATTCCCAGTGTGGGATAAATATTTAAGAGGGGTATTTGGTCTAAACTAACGACTTGAACATGAGGATATGTTTGCCAAAGTGCAGTTTGACTGGGAACGACGGAAGAGAGGAGGATGGGGAGATGGGGAAAAAAAATTTCTGGGGGTACATTATCTACGGTTAGACATTGGGGTATTTGCTGTATAACTGACTCAGCTATATGGTCAGTATCCCAAGTGTGTTTTAGGGTTTCCCCTGTAAATAACGCCCAATGTAACCGGGAATTACCAATCTCTAACGCTAACCATTGATTTTCTCCTTGTCTGTGTGGTTTCACAGTTTTAACTTTTTTAAGTCACTCATAGGTTTTTTAATAAAACTTAACAATCAAGGCGTGTCACAATAAAACCAGAGGCATAAATACTCATTTTGTTAAGGAAGGGCGTTATGGTAGCACTCACCGAAAGAACTGAAAAGCGGCTAACCATAGAGACTGTGGAAATCGCTCAAGAAACGATCGCAATTCGTTCTTTAGACTGGGATCGCGATCGCTTCGATATTGAATTCGGTCTGCAAAACGGTACCACCTATAACTCATTTCTCATTCGCGGTGAACAAACTGCCTTAGTTGACACCTCCCATGAAAAGTTTCGCCAATTATATTTTGATACCCTCACCGGATTAATCAATCCCACAGAAATTGATTATTTAATTATCAGCCACACCGAGCCAGACCATAGCGGCTTAGTCAAAGATTTGCTACAAATGGCTCCAGATATCACAGTTGTGGCTTCTAAAGTAGCAATTCAGTTTCTGGAAAATTTTGTTCATCAGCCATTTAAACGGCAAATTGTCAAAAATGGCGATCGCCTAGATTTAGGTAACGGTCACGAATTTGAATTTGTCATCGCCCCTAATTTACACTGGCCTGACACCATATTTAGTTTCGACCACAAAACAAAAACTCTCTACACCTGTGATGCTTTTGGGCTGCATTATTGCTCAGACAGCACCTTCGACGAAGATTTAGCAGCCATTGAAGCAGACTTTAAATATTACTACGACTGTTTAATGGGGCCAAATGCGCGTTCAGTGTTGTCTGCCCTCAAACGCATGGCTGAACTGAAAACCATTGAGATGATTGCCACAGGTCACGGCCCCTTATTATCCCATAACGTTGCCGAACTCACCGGACGTTACCGCACTTGGAGCCAAACCCAAACCAAAGCCGAAAACGCCGTAGGGATATTTTACGTTTCCGAATATGGTTATAGCGATCGCCTAGCCCAAGCCATTGCCAAAGGTATCAGCAAAACTGATGTTGCCATAGAAATCGTAGATTTGGGGTCAGGAATAGATTTACAAGAACTACGGGAATTAGTCAGCCGTTGCACAGGATTAGTAGTGGGTATGCCTCCTGCGGGAAGTAAAGCCAATATCCAAGCAGCACTCAGCACTGTTTTAGGATCGGCCCACGAAAAACAAGCCATAGGCATATTTGAAACTGGCGGTGGAGATGACGAACCCATAGACACCTTGTTGAATCAATTCCGCAACCTGGGTTTAACACAAGGTTTCCCCGCAATTCGCATTAAAGAAACACCCACAGAAAACATCTACCAACTTTGTGAAGAAGCCGGTACAGACTTAGGACAATGGGTAACCCGCGATCGCAGCATCAAAGCCATGAAGTCCCTGGGTGCAGACCTCGATAAAGCCTTAGGTCGCATCAGTGGCGGATTGTATATTATCACAGCCAAAAAAGGCGACGTGCAAAGTGCCATGTTAGCCTCCTGGGTGAGTCAAGCCAGCTTCAAACCTATGGGACTATCCATAGCCGTAGCCAAAGACCGAGCAATTGAATCACTCATGCAAGTAGGCGATCGCTTTGTCCTCAACGTCTTAGAAGAAGGCAATTACCAACCACTCATGAGACACTTCCTCAAGCGATTCGCCCCCGGTGCTGACCGCTTTGAAGGAGTAAGAACACAACCAGCCCAAAATGGAGCGCCCATCCTCACCGATGCCCTAGCATACATGGAATGCGAAGTCGTGAGTCGCATGGATTGCGGTGACCACTGGGCAGTATATAGCACCGTCTACGAAGGCAGAGTTTCTAAACCAGAAGCATTCACAGCCGTTCACCATCGTAAAGTCGGCAACCATTATTAAGGGAGGGAGTAGGGGAAATTGCTTTCTTCTCCCATAACACCCCACCCCTAACCCCTCCGGTGCAAGCGAGGAGGGGGAACTGGATTTCCGGTTAAATCCTATTTTTAGAGATGTCTACTCTTTATAAATCAAAATTGTGTACACCGTAGCTATTAAGACAGGGAGTAGGGAGTAGGGGTAAAACCATCAGAGTTTAATAGTCTCAACCTCAAGTGATGCTAAACACTTAAATAGCAAATGAAATCATGCAAAATCATCACATCACCAGTCATCCTAATTCCTGTCCCCCCTCCTCGCTTGCGGGGAGGGGGCTAGGGGGTGGGGTCTCTTGGCAAAGCCCACCAGGTATCTGGAAACAACTTAAACCTCTAGCCCGACAGATGCGGACACAAGCCACATTGTCAGAAAAGCTACTTTGGCAAAAATTAAAAAATAAGCAACTGCGAGGTTTTAAGTTTCGTCGTCAGCAGGTTATTGATAGGTTTATCGTTGACTTTTATTGCCACGAAATCAAATTAGTGATTGAGGTGGATGGGGAGATTCACAATTACACTCAAGTAGAAGATGCTATGCGACAAGAGTTTTTAGAATCTTTGGGTTTGCGGGTGGTGAGATTTCAGAATGAGGATATTTTGTTCAGGATAGAGGGTGTTTTAGAGGAAATTGTGCGTTGGTTGGAATAAGACCCCACCCCTAGCCCCTCCCCGCAAGCGAGGAGGGGGATAAGAGTTATTAGAAATAAGGAAATCAAGCTATGGCAGAAAACAAACCCCGTGATGTTCAAATACTCCCCATCGGCACAGACACAACCGTACTGCGATCGCGTAGCTGGTCAAGATTGAGATTTGAAATTGAATATGCCCTAGCCAAAGGCACAACAGCTAATTCATATGTAATTCAAGCTGATAAAATCGCCATCATTGACCCTCCAGGGGAAACATTTACGCAAATTTATTTAGAGGCGTTGCAGCAACGCTTTGATGTCAAAGCCATTGATTATGTCATCCTGGGTCACATCAATCCTAACCGCGCTGCTACCATCAAAGCCTTATTAGAACTTGCACCACAGATTACCTTTGTGTGTTCTAATCCTGGGGCGAAGAATTTACGTAATACTCTGGAAAATCAGGATTTACCAATTATGGTGATGCGGGGGGAAGAAACCCTCAATTTAGGTAAAGGACATGATTTACAGTTCATCCCCACTCCTAACCCGCGCTACGCAGACCTGCTTTGCACCTATGACCCACAAACAGAAATTCTCTACTCAGATAAACTATTTGGGGCGCATATTTGTGGTGATCAGGTATTTGATGAAGGTTGGGAAACCATCAACGAAGACCGCAGGTATTATTTTGATTGTTTGATGGCTCCCCATGCTCGTCAAGTAGACACAGCATTAGATAAACTGGCTGATTTGCCCATGAGAATGTATGCCACGGGACATGGCCCCATAGTGCGTTACGGTTTAATCGAACTGACCAAGGCCTATCGACAGTGGATTCAACAGCAAGCATCAGCAGACTTGACAGTTGCATTAATTTATGCATCAGCTTATGGGAATACAGCCACATTAGCCCAGGCGATCGCTCGTGGTATTACAAAAGCTGGCGTAGCAGTAGAATCAATTAACTGCGAATTTACAGAACCAGAAGAAATCCGTGCTGCTGTAGAAAAAGCCGATGGTTTTATAATTGGTTCACCTACCCTTGGTGGTCACGCACCCACACCAGTGCAAACAGCTTTAGGAATTGTCCTATCCACCGCTACCACAAATAAACTTGCTGGCGTGTTTGGTTCCTTTGGCTGGAGTGGTGAAGCAGTTGACTTAATTGAAAACAAACTCAAAGATGCTGGCTACAGATTCGGTTTTGATGCCATCCGCGTCAAATTCAAACCCAATGATGCCACACTACAATTGTGTGAAGAAGCCGGCACTGACTTTGCCCAAGGACTAAAGAAATCCAAAAAAGTCCGTGTTCCCAGCCAACCAGCCACCAATGTAGAACAAGCAGTTGGTCGCATTGTCGGTTCTCTGTGTGTAGTTACAGCTAAACAAGAAGATATTTCCAGTGCTATGTTAGCCTCTTGGGTATCTCAAGCCAGCTTTAATCCTCCAGGTTTAACTGTAGCCGTTGCTAAAGACCGCGCCTTAGAATTATTAATGCACTCAGGTAACAAATTTGTTCTTAACATCCTTCAAGAAGGCAATCACATCGGTTTGATGAAACATTTTCTTAAACCCTTTGGCCCAGGACAAGACCGATTTGCTGATGTTGCTGCTGAAGAGACTGAAAGTGGTTCCCCTGTCCTCAATGATGCTTTGGCATACTTAGAATGTTCAGTCCAAAGCCGCATGGAATCTGGTGACCATTGGCTAGTTTATGCCACAGTTGATAATGGTAAAGTCCTAAATAAAGATGGTGTGACAGCCGTACATCAACGGAAAACGGGCAGTCATTATTAGTCGTCATCACTATCCTTATTTGACCTTTCCACACTAGTGAAATAATATCCTGTCACCGCAGTAGCTAGTGGGCCCAAAAATGTATACAAGGTTTTAGATGCTTCATTGACATTTGCTGTAGCGCTGTTTATTCTTTCAGTATATTGCTCTCTATCATCAGCCGCTGGTGTTTGTATTAACTGCCAAGAAAAAACAATAGTTGACACCAAATTTGCAAATACGACAAACCCAAGTAAATACCATAAGAATTTTGCCAAATCTCCCGAAACGAGAGTTCTATAATTTTTTCGCTCTTCTACAAGGGAAAACTTATCCTTACTAGAACCTGCAAAACTACCGAACTTTTTGGTAGTTTCTTCCAGGTTTACAGATTCTTTGGGATCAATTGGATCAATTTTATGATGAAAGCCATCACTTGATGACAGTGGTGGCTTTTGATCAGAACTTACAGATATTTCTTGGCTTTCTGACATGAAAATTTACTAAGCAAGGATTAATTCTCTAGTTATATCTCCTTCTTTCAACAGAATTGCCGCAGTACCATTGCCTTGCTTCTCATTTTCTTTCAATTTTGCATACAATCCCATAACGGCCAAGCCTTTTCTTAAGACCTCTGTTTCTGAAATGCCTAGTTCTCGGGCAATTTCTTTTAAATCTTCAGAAGCTTTTTCATTCAAACTGACTTTTACCGCACGCTTATTCATATATGTACTGTTCGACTCCTTGTGCCATATTTACTAGATGAAGGGACAGGGATTACCCCAAAATGACCCCTCATTTACTCCTAAAATACCCTAAATTCTAGCAAAAGTGATCCGTAATACATAGTTTTTTTTTGTAAAAAATCGCTATCACCCCGATGAAATAAGGGTTTGAGAATTTTCTAGATTGAAGCATACATAATTTCCCAAAGATATTAAGAAGAAAGTATGGCTATGCTTCGCTTATTGATAAAAAATACGTAAAATTACGGCTTTTTACCTTTACTTAACCTAAAGCACCTATTTACTTAACCTTTGGGCGATAGTTTTCAGGTGTAACTGTAGTTGCTAGTCAGCTTTATTCCGCGTCATCACTTCCCAAAACTGGCAACATGAATATCCTGCAAGGCTGCATCACATCTGAGTGGGCAATTGTTCGTGTGCTTGTATTTGGGGTATAGGGATAAACCACATCTGACTGATATCTGAAAGCCAAGCATTTAATTATTTCGTGGAAATCATGACTATCCAAAAGCTCATCGGTTTAATAGCTCCATCTGCCATTCTGTTGGGAACATTCATGGCTCCAGCAGCAGCAGTTTCGCTCAAACCCATCGGTACTTACAACACAGGACTTTTTGATGTCAGTGCAGCGGAAATCCCAACTTATGACCCGGTATCCCAACGGCTGTTTGTAGTCAATGCGGGAGCCAAAACCATCGATGTAATAGGCATTAGCGACCCAACAAACCCATCGTTGCTGTTCAATATTGATATCAATACCTATTTCTCTGGTGGAAATGCTAACAGTGTCGCCTTTAAGAATGGCATACTAGCAGCAGCAGTAGAAGCACCAGTTACCCAGGATTTAGGCAAGGCTTTATTTTTTAATGCTAATGGTGGTTTTCTCGGTGATGTCACCGTGGGAGCGTTACCTGACATGCTGACTTTCACTCCCAATGGTAACCGCTTGTTAGTAGCTAATGAAGGTGAGCCAAATAGTGACTATACCATCGACCCAGAAGGCTCAGTCAGTATCATAGATTTAGATTTCTTGAATCTCTCAAATTCTAATGTGATCACTGCTGGCTTTAGACAATTCAACAGCCAAATTGATCAGTTACGGGATGCTGGGGTACGCATTTTTGGGCCAAATGCCACTGTAGCCCAGGATTTAGAGCCAGAATACATTACAGTTTCTGATGATTCTACTAAAGCATGGGTAGCGTTACAGGAAAATAATGCCTTTGGGGTTCTAGATCTGATTAATAATGAGTTTACCGACATTATTCCCTTAGGCTTTAAGGATCGTAGCTTACCAGGAAATGGAATGGATGCTAGCAACGAAGATGGTGCTATTAACATTACCAACTGGCCTGTTCTTGGTATGTACCAACCCGATGGCATTGACTCTTATACCGTTAATGGCAAAACTTACATTGTCACGGCCAACGAAGGCGATGCCCGCGATTACGATGGTTTTAGTGAAGAAGTCCGATTGGGTAACAATAGCTATCAACTCGACCCCAACGTGTTTCCCAATGCTGATGACCTCAAGGAAGAGGCAAATCTGGGTCGCCTGAATGTCACCAATACTCTAGGTGATGTAGATGGTGATGGTCTATTTGAGCAAATCTTTGCCTATGGTGGCCGTTCCTTCACTATTTGGGATGCTGAAACACTTGAACCAGTTTATGACAGTGGTGACGAGTTTGAGCAAATTATCGCCCAACGCTTACCTGATTTCTTCAACTCTAATAATGATGAGAATGGCTTTGATACTCGCAGTGACGATAAAGGCCCAGAACCAGAGGACGTGAAGATTGCCCAAATTGGCGATCGCATTTACGCCTTTATCGGATTAGAGCGCGTCGGGGGCATCATGACTTATGATGTCACTGACCCAGTGAATCCTATCTTTGTAAACTACGTTAACAACCGCGACTTTACGGCAGATACTACGACCCCAGCAGCCGGTGACTTGGGTGCAGAAGGTTTACTTTTCATTTCCGCCACCGATAGCCCCAATGGTCAGCCATTACTAGTTGTAGCTAATGAAGTTAGTGGTACAACAACCATCTTCTCTATTGAAGCAGAGACTGAAACCCAATCTGTTCCTGAGCCTGGGGCCATCTTGGGCTTAATGGCAATTAGTTTAATGGGGATGCTGAAATTCAAGCGGCAGCGCTAAGACAGAGGCTAGGGGTTAGCACTTAGCCCCTAGTCTTAAATTCTTTTCTCTAAATATTGACCAATCATCAACTGCTCACCAGCGCGAGAAATAATGGTCTGTCTGGTGCGGTATTTGCTACCAATCAGTTTTAACTCCTCCTCAAACACTGAGCCTTTGTACTCAGTTCGCAAACATAGTGTTTTGGGGTTGGGGAAATAATATTGAGCAGTGACTGGTTTGGATGTGGCAAAACCGCGATCGCGATATAAAATACTGCCCAAAGCTCCAAATAGCGTCGAACCTTGGGACTCTTTTCTGCCTTTTAATACATCTGTACTTTCCCAAGTGACTTCCGCACCACAGATTAAACTCACCTCATCAGATAAATCATGCATTTGTCCCAATGTGTGCAATTGATCACATCCTGGTGCTAAAAACCGGATCTTGATGACACTCTCTATTTCTTTTGTTTCTCCTGCTGGCAGAGTGTAGTAGCGCCTTTCTGAGTGCCACTGTCCGACTGATTCCTGGAAGAAATCTGTGATCTGTGATTCGTCATGAGTTGGTGTCAGTTGTAACGGTGATATCACGCGTAATTGTCCTCACCTAATAATTAATGAAAGTTGGTTTTATGCATATACTATATATAACAAAAAAGCAAACAATGTTTAAGATTTTTAATATATATAATAAATACTGAGGATCACGAGTGACATTAATAATATTTTTGCTACTATAGTTTATGTATTGTTAGTAAAACTAAATATCGTCATTAGATGATGGTAAATTAGCAAATAAAAATGTCAATCAAACCATAGTTATAGTTTTTGAATGTATCCATCTTTAGATTGATTTTGAGACAATAAAGCTAAATTTATCCTAAAATCAATTAATCATCTTAATTTGCTAAAGAATTATTATTACTGCATAATCACAGTGGCAGTATTAACTATTTGTTGAAGTTATTTTCTGAAGAAATAAAAGCTTAACAACAAAAAGTGACAGAGAAATGACAAAGCAATTAATTTTTATAGGTTGGGAATAGCAATAAATATGTAATTTCTTGGTAAAAAGAGGCTGTTATAACTTTCATAAACTTGTCTATAAACAGTAAAATCAATGATTTTGAGTATCAAAGCCAGAAAAAAATCAATGAAACAGCAAACTCACACAGCCCCAAACCAGGGAACTATGACTCAGTTAAATTCTGCCATTGAGAAGAATGTAACTGGCACACAAAGAAATCAGAACAAGTTTTCTTATTACCTATCGGTTCGCCCGATATTTTTAGTGGCCGGCTTACTCAGTATGGGGCTACTGACCGTAAGTTGTGGTGCCACACCAGAGGAAACTGCCAAAGCACAATCTCAGCAACCTAACGGGGGGCAAACTGGTAACAGGGCAACACCTGTAGATGTAGCGATCGCCCGCACCAATTCATTACGCGCACAACCAACTTATACAGGTAATACCACACCGTTTCGGACAGTATCACTGCGATCGCAGGTAGAAGCAAGGTTATTGGCATTGAACTTAGATGTAGGCGATCGCGTAGAACGGGGACAAAACGTTGGGCAGTTAGATGATGCCCTGTTGTTGACATCCTTAAAGCAAGCAGAAGCCGAACTAGCAGCCTTGAGATCAGAAGTAGCCAGAGCCAAAACTGAAATCAGCAATGCCCAAGCCGAAGTTGAACGAGCAAGACTAGAACTAGTACAAGCCGAAGCCGACTCCCAAAGACAACAAGAACTCTTCCAAGCCGGAGCCATTTCCCAACAAAATGCTCAACAAGCACGAACTGAGGCTCAAACAGCAGCCCAGGTACTAAGAGCAGCCCAAGAGCGAGTGCGTACAGAAGAAGAAGTAGTCGCTGCGGCCCAAGGTAGAGTAGTTGCCCAACAAGCCGTAGTTGCTCAAGCAAAAGAGCGCAGATCCTACGCGCGCTTAATCTCTCCCATTGCTGGTCTTGTCACAGAAAAGGTGACAGAACCGGGAAATCTACTGCAACCAGGAAATGAAGTCTTGCAAATTGCCGACTTTAGCCGTGTAAAAGTCGTAGTACAAGTTTCCGAATTAGAATTATCACAAATTCAAATTGGACAATCTGTACAAGTCCGCTTAGATGCCTTTCCCAATCAATCATTAATTGGCAGAGTCACACGTATTTCTCCCGCAGCCGACGCTACAGCGCGCTTAATACCAGTAGAAGTAGTGATTCCAAACAACGACAACAAGATTGGTAGTGGACTATTAGCACGAGTCAATTTTGAAACCCAGACATCACAGCGAGTAGTGGTTCCCCAAGCAGCGATTCAAGAACAAAACGGCAATAAAAGTTCTGCTTCCTCTACAGCCACAAAGAGCGAAATAGAAGATCGGCGGGGAACAGTATTTGTAGTTACAGATACAGAAAGTAATACCAAAGTGATAGCCCGTGCTGTGACCTTAGGGAACAAAGCTGATGGCAACGTAGAAATTTTATCTGGCTTGCAATCAGGGGAACGCTATGTTGCTCGCAGTGGTCGTCCATTAAAAGATGGTGACGCTGTAGTTCTTTCAGTTTTATCAGAAGCACCAGAGCCAACCCCTGCGGAAAATTAAAAATCATCCCAATAAAAAAACAGAAAATATTCTTAATTACAAAATCCGAATTGGAGATTAATAATAGATGCAGCAAATAAACAAGGGTGGCGGATTTAGTATTAGTACCATCTCCATCCGCCGACACATCGGCACACTGATGCTCGCCCTGGCAGTAGTAGTCATGGGTGTGTTTTTTGTCCTTAAGTTACCAGTAGATTTACTACCATCAATTACCTATCCACGAATTGGTGTCAGGATAGACGCACCAGGAATTTCTCCAGAGGTGGCGATTGATGAAGTGACACGACCTTTAGAATCAGCTTTTACAGCCACAGAGGGAGTGCTACAGGTTTTTTCCCAAACTCGTGAAGGGCAGGTAAGTTTAGATCTTTATTTTGAACCAGGGGGAGATATTGACCAAGCTTTAAATGATGCCACAGCCGCCTTCAATAGAGCTAGAAGCAATTTACCAGACTCTCTGGGCGCACCGCGTTTATTCAAATTTGATCCTTCCCAGTTACCAGTTTACGAATTTGCCTTAACTTCACCCTCATTAGAAAGCGTTGATTTACGGGTTTTTGCCGAAGAAGAACTAGCCCGGGAACTCGGTGTTGTACCTGGAGTAGCGGGGGTTGACGTATCGGGAGGAGTGAATGAAGAAGTTAGAGTTAATCTGGATTTAGACCGCTTACAAGCTTTGGGTGTAGGTTTGACACCTGTACTAGATGAACTAAGAGACCGCAATCAAGATGTTTCTGGTGGTCGGCTATTAGGGCAAAACTCCGAGCCATTGACGCGTACGGTAGGACGCTTCCAAAGTGCAGAAGAAATTAGAAATTTGTCTTTTAAAGTATCTTCTCCCTCAGACTCTAATACCGAATCTCCAGTTTTGAATCGCCGTGTTTATTTGCGAGATTTTGCCGAAGTCGTGGATGGCTCCGAACAACAGCGCATTTATGTTTTATTGAATGGAGAACCATCTGTTAAAGTCAGCATTCAAAAACAGCCAGATGCCAATACTGTTAATGTTGTGGAGGGTGTAAAAAGACGTTTGCAAGAACTTCAGACATCTGGTGTAGTTCCTGAAGGGACAATACTGACACCGACATTAGATGAATCGCAGTTTATCCGTAATTCTATTTCTAACGTTACTACGTCTGGATTAATTGGTACAGGACTAGCTGCTTTTGCAGTTTTACTATTTCTAGGTTCCCTGCGGCAAACTTTTATTATTGTTATTGCTATCCCTTTGGCAAGTTTAGCCGCCATCATCTTAATGGGGATATTTGGTTTATCCCTAAATATCTTCAGCTTGGGTGGTTTAGCCTTAGGCGTGGGTATTGTGGTAGATAACTCCATCGTCATGTTGGAAAACATTGCCGAAGGTGCAGGTATGACTCCCGGTAAAGATACCAAAACTCGCCTAAATGCCCAAGAACTGATTCAAAGAGCTGAACAAAGTAGTCAGGAAGTCGAATCAGCCTTAATTGCGTCTACCAGTACCAACTTGGTAGCGGTGATGCCATTTTTGCTCATCGGTGGCTTTATCTCACTACTCTTCAACGAGTTAATTCTCACCATTACCTTTTCTGTAGCCGCTTCCATTTTGATTGCGGTAACCATTATCCCCATGCTCACATCCCGCACCTTAGCATGGAAATTTTCTAGTGGATTAAGTAGATTTTGGCCGCTACAAGCATTTAATCGTCGCTTTGATGCAGCCACCAACAGATATAGCCGATTTTTAGCTGGGATATTACGCTGGCGGTTACTAACCGTTGCGATCGCTATTCTACTTTTTGGTGGCGGTAGTTTGTGGATGGCTCCGCAAATTCCCCAAGAAATTCTGCCGCGAATTAGTACAGGACAAGCCAGGTTAAACGCTCAGTTTCCTCCCGGTACACCCCTGGAAACGAACCGCAAAGTTATGGCGATGGTAGATGAAATTCTTCTCAACCAACCAGAAACAGAATATGTGTTCTCAACAGCTGGTGGCGCCCTATTTGGTACAAACGTCAATGCTAATCCCCTCAGAGGTACTAGCACTATTACCCTCAAACCAGGTACTAATACAGACGCTTATATAGAACGAGTCACCGCAGAATTTAACAAACTCAATTTAGTAGGAATTCGCCTCCGCCTTTCCCCTGGTCAAGTGCGGGGTTTAATTCTCAGCAACTCTCCGGCGCGCGGTGCTGATGTGGATGTGATTCTTCAGGGGAACGATACAGATAACTTAGAACAAGCTGGGCGGGAAGTATTAGCAGCCCTAGAAGAGCAAGCCAATTTAGTCAGATTCCGTCCTGATGCCGATGAGCGTCAACCAGAACTGCAAATTCGTCCTGACTGGGAGCGAGTGGCAAATTTTGGCTTAAGTACTAGAAGTATTGGCGACACAATTCAGACTGCCATTGAAGGTAGCGTCCCCACCCGATTACAACGTGGCAACAGATTAGTAGATGTCAGAGTACAGTTAAATGAAGAATCCCTGCAAAGCGTTTCTCAATTAGAGAGATTGCCTTTATTTGTCAGCAACAATCGCCAAATTCGTTTGAGCGATGTAGCCACAATAGCCGAAGCCCAAGCCCCAGGAGAAATTCAGCGAATTAATCAGCGTCAGGTCGTCATTCTTGCAGGTAACTTAGCTGAGGGAGCTAATCTCAGTGATGCTTTTACACAGGTAGATACAATTCTCGACAGTATAAATCTACCTGAAGGCGTTAGTGTTTTACCTAGTTCAACAGCTGAATCTAATCAGGAACTACAAAACTCACTACAGCTATTAGGTGGATTAGCGAGCTTTCTCGTATTTGTGGTCATGGCAGTGCAATACAATTCACTCATCGATCCCTTAGTAATTATGTTTACAATTCCTTTGGCGTTAGCCGGGGGGATTTTTGGACTTTACGTTACCAATACAGCCATTGGTGCGACGGTGATTGTGGGGGCGGTGTTGTTGGTGGGTATTGTCGTCAACAATGCCATCATCATGGTGGAACTTGCCAATCAAATTCGCGAACGAGATAAAGTTGACCGCAAAACAGCAATTTTACAAGCTGCACCGCAACGCTTACGTCCAATTTTAATGACTACCATCACTACTGTTTTAGGTATGTTCCCCCTGGCATTGGGAATTGGTGAAGGGTCAGAATTTCTGCAACCATTGGGTGTGGTGGTATTTTCAGGTTTATCTTTAGCCACATTGCTAACCTTGTTTATCATCCCCTGTTTTTATACACTGCTGCACGATTTATTAAATTGGCGTTGGACGAAGCCAATGTTAATCCATTTGGATGGATGGAAGAAGAGGTTTGACTAAAAAACGTTGCTGTAGCACGCTATAGCCTGTTATGAGTTTTCCTGAGGGTTGCAAGCTTTTGTACCCCTCTAACTTTATTGCTGCCAAACTCATCTCAATAATATTGTTGATTATCAGTCTTTAAATCTGACGTTTCACGTCATGTGGAAAAGTCTACGGAAAATCTAACGTCCAAACCAGGAATTCAAAGTCTCTAACGCCACTTGCTACAATGCGGCGGCACTTCCTACTCTGCGAGAAGCCGCGCAGAGCGCGTCTACAAGTCGGGAAATCCGCCCAACGGAGTGCCTTGGGAACCCGCGCAACGCAGTGGCTCCTCCTCGCAGGAGAGAGGTTTTCCAGATACCGTGAAAAGTTAGGTCTTTAATATGGTGAATTTTCGATAAAGTTTATACCTTTATGATCTGCCTTGGGGGAATTTTTGTATTTTTATGCCATATTTTGGGAATACTAATAAAAGAATATTATTTTGTCTGACAAAAATACTATTAAATCAATTAATTTAATACCTTGCAGGATCAAGCAAGATGGATATTTTTTACCAGAGTTCTACTTTACAAAACAAACAAAATTCTCTACAACAAAATTTTCCAGATTTTCTCCGGAGCATTCTGGAAGGCATTATAGATCCTATTCTTGTGAATAAAGATCAGCAAATAGATATTGCTTTACAGCAAATTAATGAAAAATTAGAACAACAAATAGAAGCAAAAACAGCACTGTTAAACCAAACAGTGAATCAGTTACAACGAGAAATTAATGAATATCAACAAGCTGAAACGGCAAGACACAAAACTGAGCAAATTTTTCAAAGACATAATACTGCTTTACAACAACTTGTGCAAAGTGAATCACTACAATACGATGACTTCCCAACTGCCATAAAACATGTCACAGAAGTTGCTAGCATTGGACTTGATGTCGCCCGTGTAAGTATTTGGTTATATACAGAAGATTATGCCAAAATTCAATGTGCTGACTTATATGAACATCCTAGTAATTCTCACAATGCTGGTTTTGAATTATCAGTTTGTGACTATCCCAGCTATTTTCAAGCTCTGAAGGAAGAACAAATTATTGCAGTTATTGATGTTCATCAAGATACTCGCACTTCAGAATTTTCGGATACTTATACACGGCCTCTAGGCATTACCTCAATGCTTGATGTCCGAATTTGGTCGAGGGGAAAAGTTATTGGTGTAGTCTGTTGTGAACATTTGGGTAATCAGCGTCATTGGACTGTAGAAGAAGAAAACTTTATTAGCTCGATTACTGAATTTGTGCGTCTAGTTATTGAATCAAGCGATCGCAAATCTGTAGAAGTCGCTTTAGCTGACAGCGAAAATCAGTTTCGTTTAGTTGTAGAGCAAACTGGACAATTAATTTATGTCTATGATATCGCTGACAATTACATTCGCTGGGCAGGAGCAATTGAGGAAATTACGGGATACATTGCTAATGAATGGCAGCAATTTGATTTAGCGGCTGGGGAAGCGCACATTCATCCTGAAGATCGGCCAAAAGTCAAGTCTTTGTTAGCACAAGCAATGCAAAGCAAAAGTCAGTATCAAATCGAATATCGCCTACAGAAAAAAGATGGCTCCTATATTTATGTAGAGGATCGCGGCAAATTTTTAGTAAACAATATCAAAGCAAGTAACTACTTAGTCGGCACAATGAGTAATGTGAGCGAACGCAAAACTGCTGAAGAGGCTCTACAACAATCAGAAGTTCAATTCCGGCAACAAGCACAACAACTAGAGAAGACATTAAAGGAATTACAGCGTACTCAAAGTCAAATGATCCAAAGTGAAAAAATGTCTTCCATAGGTCAATTAGTAGCAGGGGTAGCCCACGAAATTAATAATCCAGTTAATTTTATTTATGGCAATATTACACCTGCTAACGATTACATCCATGATTTACTTCAACTGATTAGACTCTATCAGGAATACTACCCTCAACCAGTTGCAATTATTCAAAAAGAAATTGAGGTAATAGATTTAGAATTTTTGATGCAGGATTTACCTAAATTATTGAAGTCAATAAAAATAGGAGCAGAACGCATTCGCCAAATAGTTCTTTCATTGCGAAATTTCTCTCGTTTAGATGAGGCTGAATATAAAGCAGTAAATATTCATGAAGGAATTGATAGTACTTTATTAATTTTAGAAAATCGACTCAAAAATAAACCTGGCTCTCCCGGTATTGAAGTCATCAAAAAATATGGCGAATTGCCGTTGATAGAGTGTTACGCTGGGCAACTCAATCAGGTCTTTATGAATATTTTAACTAATGCTATAGATGCATTAGAAGAAAGAAACGAAAAACTGTCTTACCAAGAGATTCAAGAATCGCCTGGCATGATTTTTATTTATACCGAAATTATCGACGATAATCAAATTATTATTAAAATTCGTGATAATGGATTGGGTATACCAGAAGCGATTAAACAACTAATTTTTGATCCTTTCTTTACTACCAAACCAATTGGCAAAGGTACAGGCATGGGTATGTCTATTAGCTACCAGATTATTACCAAAAATCACAGTGGTAAATTTTACTGCATTTCATCCCCAGATGAGGGTACAGAATTTGTGATTGAGATTCCCTTAAAACAGCAAATAAATAAAATCGACGGTAATCCAATTATCTCAAGAGATAAAGAGGATAATAGACCGCCGATTTAGTCATTATTCATGGGAGAAGAAACTTCAACCCGACTTTCTTTAGCCTCTAAGACTTAATCAAAACCAATTTACGTAGATGCAAATTATAAAAATGAGAGTGTCTCCAGAAAATAGATCTAAGTAAAAGCCACCAAGATATTGGACAGAAAATAGATTTATCTAAGATTGACAAGCAGCTTTGGAATTTTCTGTGCTTGAGAGCCGCTAAAATCCAATGCAGTTTCAAATAACTCTTGATATTTTGGAGCTTAGGTAGATAAGACTGGTGCTTTTCGTCAATTAAAGCGTAAATCTTCTCTTTCATTAAGATATTTGTATTTAGCCGCCGCGCTAAAGAAAACTTTTGGTTATATGCACCAGTCCAAATAGTCCGGTAGGCGAGGCACTGATTCACAAAAACGGCATGGCCAAACTGGGCAATGCGAATCCAGGAATCGATATCATCACAGTTAGCATCAAGTCGGGAATCCCAACCATAAGTTTGCCAAAAAGCATCACGACTGCAAGCTACCTGAGCAGGTGTCCCAAAAGGTACAAGCTCTAGCAGCATACCGTAGTGAATATCAGCTTGGGGAATATAAAAAGCTAAACCAGGGCCAACTTGAGGGGTACGACTAAGTTCAACTTCGTGACTATCTACCTGAGCTGCCACACAAGAACAAATTACAGCACCCGGACAAAGGGCGATCGCCTCCGCCATTTCTTCTATACAATTGGGAGCTAGGTAGTCATCATCATCCAAAAACTTAATCCAGTCACCGCTCGCTTTGTGGACACCAGCATTTACCGTAGCTGCATGACCTTTGTTAATCTGATTGCGATGGTAAACAACAGAGTTGCCTAAGCTTTTTACGTATGCTTCAGTGCCATCAGATGAACAGTCATCGGCAATAATTACCTCACAAGGTACTGTCTGGTTAAGCGCAGAGTCAATTGCTCTTTGCAGCAAACTCAAGCGGTTATATGTAGTAATAACGACGCTAAATTTCATAAATCCGATGCTTGTAGCACAGACTCTTGCAATATAGCTTTGATGACTAGGGTGCTGAATCGGTAAAATTATTGATATTTAAATCTAAAATAAGTGGACTGAAAGAGGATTATCGATTTATTATTAATGATTGTGAGTTTTTAAAGCAAACAGGCTATGAGCGCTCAAGAGATTATCCGTTCCATTGAAGCGGAACAACTAAAATCGGATTTGCCCATAATCTATGTGGGTGATACCGTAAAAGTCGGTGTCAAGATTAAAGAAGGCCAAAAATACCGCATACAACCCTACGAAGGCGTTGTCATTGCCAAACGCAATGGTGGTATTAACGAAACAATTACCGTCCGTCGTGTATTTCAAGGCATTGGTGTAGAACGGGTATTTTTGTTACATTCTCCCCGAATTGACAACATCAAAGTCCTACGTCGAGGTAAAGTCCGCCGGGCGAAGCTATATTACTTACGCAAACGTGTAGGTAAAGCTACTCGGATTAAACAAAGATTTGACCGTGCTTTGTAAACCTCTTTCAAAGTATGGGAGAAATTTCTATTAACAAGCGGCAAATGCCGCTGATTTGCTCCCCCGACCAAAATAAAATAAAATTAAGAGTTAAAATTGTGCTATACTAAAAAAGGTTCAGCTAAATAACTGAATCCACCCCAGCTTGTGCGCTCTTAGTTCAGTTGGTAGAACGCAGGTCTCCAAAACCTGATGTCGGGGGTTCAAGTCCTCCAGGGCGCGCTTGAAAGCAAAAAACACAGCCCGAAGTGATAGCACGCCTGCTAATGTAGCAGTTAGTGTAAATGATTTCGGGTATAATTATTTTATATTTGCAGCTTTTTTGCTTCCAATAAGTATGATGGAGTCGAAGCTGTAAGCCTGGATGTGAATTAGCAGGTTATAGCTCTATTTTATTTAAGAAACGGGGGGACAAACGACAGTGGCCAAAAAAAATGAAGCAGAAATGCCAGCAACCACTAATGGATTTAGTGTGACGAACTTTTTTCAAGGAACAAAAGAAGAACTGGAAAAAGTCGTTTGGCCCAGTCGCAAGCAGTTAGTGAGTGAATCAGCTGCTGTGCTGTTAATGGTGACACTCTCCGCATCTTTGATATATTTGGTCGATGGATTGTTTGGTTGGGTAGCAAAACAGGTGTTCTGATGACTTCTGCAACAGACGAACCATACAACTCAGCGTTGCAGTCAGAGGAAACAGCAGAAACAGCGCTCAAGGAAGCACGCTGGTATGCAGTGCAAGTAGCCTCAGGCTGTGAAAAACGCGTGAAAACAAATTTGGAGCAACGCATTCAAACATTTGATGTTGCTGACAAAATTATCCAGGTAGAAATTCCTCACACGCCAGCGGTGAAAATTCGTAAGGATGGCAGTCGCCAGCACACAGAAGAGAAAGTTTTTCCTGGCTATGTGCTAGTGCGGATGGTGATGGAAGATGATACATGGCAGGTGGTACGAAACACTTCCCATGTAATTAATTTCGTGGGAGCAGAACAAAAACGTGGCGGTAGCAAAAGCCGCGGTCACGTTAAACCAGTACCCCTGGGCCCATCCGAAGTAGAACGGATATTCAAACAGACTAGCGAACAGGAGCCAATTGTCAAAATTGATATGGCGACTGGTGATAAGATAGTCGTGCTTTCTGGTCCTTTTAAAGACTTTGAAGGTGAGGTGATTGAAGTCAGTCCAGAGCGAAGCAAACTCAAAGCCTTGCTCTCGATTTTTGGCCGCGATACACCAGTAGAATTGGAATTTAATCAGGTAGAGAAACAGAGCTAACACAAATGGCGAAGAAAGTAGTGGCGGTCATTAAATTGGCCCTGAATGCTGGAAAAGCCAACCCAGCACCACCAGTGGGTCCCGCATTGGGTCAACACGGTGTGAACATTATGATGTTCTGCAAAGAGTACAACGCCAAAACGGCAGACCAAGCTGGCATGGTGATACCTGTCGAAATTTCGGTTTTTGAAGACCGGAGTTTTACATTTGTACTCAAAACGCCACCAGCATCAGTACTGATTCGCAAGGCAGCGAAAATTGAAAGAGGCTCTAATGAACCCAACAAAAAGAAAGTTGGCTCAATTACAAGAGCGCAATTGCAAGAAATTGCTCAAACGAAAATGCCTGACCTCAACGCCAACGATATAGAAGCGGCGATGAAGATTGTGGCGGGTACTGCCAAGAACATGGGCGTAACCATTGCAGACTAGTCATTAGTCATTGGCAAAAGACAAAAGACTAAGAACAAAACTTATCGGGGGAGAAGCAAAACTTCGTAATTACCCCAGGAGAGAAAAATGGGAAAAAAAATATCGCGTCGCTTACAGGCGCTGCTAGAAAAGGTAGAAGACAGGGATTATGAGCCGATAGAGGCTTTAAACCTGTTAAAAGAGACAGCGACAGCTAAATTTCCTGAAGCCGCTGAAGCACATATCCGGTTAGGGATTGACCCCAAGTATTCAGACCAACAATTGCGGACAACGGTGGCATTGCCTAAAGGTACAGGACAAACTGTACGGGTAGCCGTAATTGCCAGAGGTGAAAAAGTTACAGAAGCCAGTAATGCTGGTGCGGATATAGCTGGCTCAGAAGAGCTAATTAACGAAATTCAACAAGGGATGATGGATTTCGATAAGCTAATTGCCACACCAGATGTGATGCCACAGGTGGCAAAGTTGGGTAAGTTATTGGGCCCTCGTGGTTTGATGCCATCACCCAAGGGTGGAACTGTGACATTTGACGTAGCAAGTGCGATCGCCGAATTCAAAGCTGGTAAATTAGAATTCCGGGCTGATCGAACCGGCATTGTCCATGTTATGTTTGGTAAGATAGCCTTCTCACCTGAAGATTTATTGGTAAACTTGAAGGCGTTACAAGAGACAATTGACCGTAACCGTCCTTCAGGAGCTAAAGGTCGTTATTGGCGTTCATTTTATGTATCTGCCACAATGGGCCCATCGATTAAAGTCGATATTAATGCCCTCAGGGATTTGAAACTGACCGAAGTAGCTTAATGGGAACCAGAGACTAGAGGCTAGAGGCTAGAAAAGATTTTTAGTAAATCAATTTTCTCAGTTCAGTACCTAGTAAATACTCTCGACTAAAAACTAAATAAGCAAAGCCGGAGACAGCAGGAGCAAATAGCTTAAATATCCTGCCGAGGTTAAAACTCTAATTACTGGAAGTACCACCCTTAATGGTGTGATGACCGAAGTATTATGAGTCTAACTGTAAAACCCTGGCTGAAATAGCTGGGGTTTATTGTTTTTGCTCGTTCACAGTGAAACACACAAGTCAGACTCACAAGAGATTTAAATCCGGTGCTGAATTTAGCAAAAATAGGGAGAGCTACTCCCGAATTTATGCCTGTGGATAAAAAAACGCCGTGTGGCTCTGGTTGAAGCAGGAAGTAAAACCAAATCTAGTCTGAATCAATAGATTGGAGACGGTTTTACTTAGCGGAAATTTACGATTTTGCCCTTGGAGGTGAAACAAGCATGGGTCGAACGCTAGAAAATAAAAAAGAGATAGTTGCTGAACTCAAAGAAACTTTGAGTGAGTCAACTTTGGCACTGGTAATTGACTATCAAGGTCTGACAGTTGCTCAAATTACTGACTTACGGCAACGGTTACGTCCGAGTGGCGCTGTTTGTAAGGTAACTAAGAATACCTTAATGGGCATTGCCATTGATGGTGACGACAACTGGCAACCACTTTCGGAATTGCTCAATGGTTCTTCCGCCTTTTTGCTGGTAAAAGAAGATTTTTCCTCGGCAATTAAGGCTTACCAAGAATTCCAGAAAGTCACTAAGAAGACAGAACTTCGCGGTGGCGTGATGGAAGGACGTCTGCTCAAAGAAACAGATGTCAAGGCTTTAGGAGACTTGCCATCTAAAGAGCAACTCATGGCGCAAATTGCCGGAGCTATCAACGCCTTGGCTACCAAAGTGGCTGTTGGTATTAACGAAGTTCCCGGTTCTTTGGCTCGCGCCTTGCAGGCTGTGGCTGAGAAAGAACAAGGTGACAGCACTGAAAGCGCTGCTGAATAAAATTCGCCAAATTACACCAGAATTTGCCTGATGAAGTTTGTCCTTAATTGCAGCTTTGGGTAGGCAAAAACAAAATTAACATTACAGGAGTCATATCAATGTCTGCTACAACTGATCAAATTCTCGAACAATTGAAAAGCCTTTCTTTATTGGAAGCATCTGAGTTAGTTAAGCAAATTGAAGAAGCTTTCGGTGTGAGTGCAGCTGCACCTGCTGGTGGCATGATGATGATGGCTCCCGGTGCGGGTGCGGCGGCGGCTGAACCAGTAGAAGAAAAAACCGAATTTGACGTAATCTTGGATTCCGTTCCTGCTGACAAGAAGATTGCCGTACTGAAGATTGTCCGGGAATTGACTGGCTTAGGTTTGAAAGAAGCCAAAGACATGGTAGAAGCTGCGCCCAAAGCAATCAAAGAAGGTATTGCTAAGGATGCTGCTGAAGATGCTAAGAAGCGCATCGAAGAAGCTGGCGGTAAGGTTACTGTTAAGTAATCAAATTTTTCCCCAGACTTTACGTCTGGGGCTAAGTAGAAAAGGTCTGCGGAAGCAGGCCTTTTTTTAATGCAAATCAGCATCCCAAACGCCGATATAAATTCGATCCTGTCGATTACGTTCAATTACACCTTTTAAGCCACCAACATTAAAAGAGTATTGTCTAGTTTGGCGATCGCGTACTCTTTGGAGTCCTTGCTGGATATTACTATTAATATTACCGCCAAGCATCCCTTGTAATGTTGATTGCATAACTTCGGGCTGGATAGATTGGGCAAAAGCTACTTCAGTTTGGCGCAAAACTCCCGTGCTTCGGTCAAATAAGTAACCGAGGTCAACCTGATTTGGTTCCAATTGATAAAGGAAAGCACGAGTATTCCATAAGCCGTTGGAAATCTTACTAGGGTTACCCAAGGCTGCTTTGACAGTATCTTGAGTAGTTCCTGTAGGAAATGCCGGCACATTTACATTGGAACTTCGGGTATTGCTAGGAACAGCATCTTGTTGTGGCTGTGGTGGTTCCGGTTCTACTGGAACTGTGGAAGATTCAGGTGTTTCTGGCTGCTGTGGTTTTGCTTCCACTGGAAGTTCTTGCTGCGGAACATCCGGGGTTGGTGCAAATGTAGGAGTTACTTGTGGTTGTGGTGTTACAGGTACTATAGGCTCTAAACGAGGTTGTGCAGCAATTGGCGCTGGCGGCGAAAATTCTGGTGTGGGCGTGGGTTCAATGTTATCTGAGTCGGAAAATGGTGTGGGCGTAGGAGTTATGGCAACGGGTGTTGTAGACTGCGGTTGACGAGTGACACTAGAAATTGCTACCCCACCAACTAAGCCACCCAAAATTAAACTGCCGATAATTAAAGCGGGCTTTTGCCAATTACTGGTAGAAATAGTTGATGGCGCAGATAATGCTTGAGTTTGTGTGGTTGATACAGGTTTAGGAGGACTGATATTGTAAGTAGGGGTAGTGATAGGAGATTGTGGAGCAATATCACTAGTAGACCTTAAAGCATATAGCATTTTACTGGCGGTACTATAGCGATCGCTCACATGAGGATGAATTGCTTGATTAAGTACCATTGCCAGATTAGGGGATACATGAGGCCCATACTCTTGCCACAAAAGTTCCCCCGTTTGCAGGTCAGTTTGCATTTCTGCTGGGTGTTTCCCAGTCAGGAGATAAATCGCCGTCAAGCCTAAACTGTAAATATCAGTAGCATAAACTGGTCTGCCGATAGCTTGTTCACTAGGCATATATCCTGGTGTCCCAATTACCATTGAGCGTGTGGGATAATTTGAAGAACTGGCTACTGAACGGATGGTTTCCTTCACGGCACCAAAATCAATCAAAACTGGCTTGTGATCACCTGCACGCAAAATAATATTATCTGGCTTGATATCGCGGTGAATGATGCCTTGACTGTGAACATAATTTAATAACGAGAGCAAACTCAAGAGAATTTCTCGGACAGTCTTTTCACTTGCATGGCCTTGGGTGACAACGATGTCGGTCAAGGTTTGTCCTTGAATCCATTCTTGTACCAGGTAAAATTCCCCATTCTCAGAAAAGTAAGCGTAGAGTTCGGGAATTTGGTCACTAGCCCTACCCAAAATTTCTAAGGTTGCAGCTTCTCTCTGAAACCTCTGTTCAATCATTTTGTGATTGTGTGGGTTATTAATTATTGGTTTGAGTTGCTTGATGACACAGCGACGGCGAGATGGCATGTGGGTATCTTCTGCCAAAGAAGTTTCTCCGAACCCACCAGCACCCAGTACTTGAATAACTTGATAGCGATTGTTCAGCAGCGTTGTTGTCATGAAAAATTACAAGTTTTAGCCCTTTACAAATGTACATCAGATATTCTGACGATTTACAGGCAGTTTATATCCCCTATTTGGAGCATAACTATTGTGTCTAGGGTAAATGGCGATCGCTATTTAACAGCACTAACAACCCATCTACTATTTTCAGCATCCCATAAAAGGGAAAAATTCACAGAACCGGGAACTTGTTTACCATTTTTCATCAAGTATTGAAACTTGGCATTGACTGTGGCTGTTTCTGTACTGGCTTGCACTAAATTAACTTGTTCAACATTGACGCTTTCCACTTTTCCCCCCCACCAGTCGATGTAAGAAAGATAACCATCAGGATGCAGTCGTGTATTATTTTGCAAGTTGAGGGCTAGTTGATTCCACGCAGTTTGATATTGTCCTTGATTAATATTTAGATAATAATTCTGCACTGCTTGTGCCGGGGATGGTCTATTGATTTCTGGGTTAGTGACCGGATCAGGCCTAGAAGATGGGGTTTGATTAGGAATTATTGACGGAGAGGGGGAATTTATAGGTTGTATAACTTCCTGTGGTTGAATGCCATTTGGGGAAGGTTCTGGAGTTTGGGCAATAGGAGGATTAGCTGATGGTATAACATTTGATGCTTCATTGCGTGAATCTACTGTTTGCAATGGCTGCGGTTGTCTATTCAGGGCAAAACCAATGATGATAGAAGCACCTATCAAACCACCCACAATTAAACTGCCGAAAAAAATGCCCTTTTGTCCACTACCTTGATTAATATTAGACGGTTGTGAGGCAGAACCTGGACTAACAGCAACTGTATTTAGGGATGGGGCGGGAGCGGGAGACGGTGCTGTTATTACTTGTGGATGCTGATAAGCTACTGTAGGCGGGATACTGACTGAACCTAATTGTAAAGCTTCGAGGATTTCTCTAGCAGTGGCAAAGCGATCGCGTGGATGATAGGCGATCGCTCGGTCTAGAACCCCTGCTAATGTGGGACTAATATTTAAGGCGTGTTGATGCCAAACAATTTCGCCAGTACGCGCATCAGCCTCTAATTCCTGTGGTTGTTTTCCTGTAAGTAGATAAATTGCTGTCAGACCTAAACTATATAAATCACTAGAATAAACAGGTCTACCCGCTGCTTGTTCGCTGGGCATATACCCAGGTGTACCAATTACAATGGAACTGGTAGGATTACCTTGAGAATTAAATACCGTTCCCATTGATTCCCGCACCGCACCGAAATCAATTAACACTGACTTACTATCACGATGCCGCACAATAATGTTATCCGGCTTAATGTCGCGGTGAACAATGCGCTTTGAGTGGACATAATCTAGCACTGGTAACAAATCCACCAAAACTTCCCGGACAGCACTTTCACTGAATAACCCTTGTTTTTGGAGTTTTGCGGTGAGGGTATCGCCTTCAATCCACTCTTGAACTAAATAAAATTGTCCTTCTGACTGAAAGTAGGCATACAAAGTAGGGATTTGGTCACTAAATCCACCCAAGTCTTCTAGAATTGCTGCTTCGCGTTGAAACCGTTCCTGTACCAGTTGGTAAACCTGAAGATTATTTTGAATCGGTCTTAGCAGTTTAATCACGCAGCGACGGTGGGATGGCATTTGGGTATCTTCTGCTAGAAAAGTTTCACCAAAACCACCAGCACCCAGTGTGCGAATAACTTGATAGCGGTTGTTTAAGAGTGTTTGCATAAATTAGTATTGATAAATAAAAATTAGAATTATATCTTTACAGATATGTTTTTTAAATTTAAATATGTCCATATTTAACGTAAATTCGACGGAACCTAACCCCAACCCATTCCCTTGTAGGGAAGGGGCAAAAATTTTTACTTTGCGTTTAAATTAAAAATTATTTTGGAAAATACCTGCGATTATAACGGTCTTGATATTTATTAATGAACTCAACATTATACTGTTCTAATTGTGACAACAACTTAGCAGGAAAAGTCTTTGGTGAATATAGAGGACGATACCAAGATTGATTATTAAAGTATTCCTGTAAGCCAGAAGTATCAAAGCGACGACCGTGACGGGCAAAAACCGAATTTCGCATAATATCTAGTTCAAAGCCGTCTTTGTCATCCAAATCTGCATCTGACACGGTTCTTTGGGATAACCATCGATAATTATTTGCTGTTGTTGTATCTACTGGTGTTGGCGATGTATTGTCAACAGGTACAATCGGGGTAACAATAGGAGGAATAGTTTTTTGGATCACCGTGGATGTTACTGATGGAATGACATTTTTTTCTACTACAGGTTGAGGAGATTGTTTAAACACCTGACTAATAATTAGAGATGCACCAATTAACCCACCTGCTATTAAACTACCCATGAAGATGCTATTGCGATTATTAGCTGGAGTTGTGGGCTGACTATTAATAGGAACAGTGGGTAGTGGTGGCGTTGGGACTACAGGTGGCTGTGGGAAGAACGGTTGCGTAGGTGGAATAGGATTGGCTATGGTTTGTAACGCATCTAACATGGCTTTAGCAGTGATAAAGCGATCGCGTGGATGGTAGGCGATCGCTTGGTCTATTACTCCTGCTAATGTAGAATTTATCTGGCTAGCATACTGTCGCCACACAATCTCACCTGTCTGAGAATCTAACTCTAATTCTTGCGGCTGCTTCGCGGTGAGTAGATAAATTGCTGTCAAACCTAAACTATATAAATCACTAGAATAAACAGGTCTACCGGCGGCTTGTTCACTCGGCATATACCCAGGCGTACCAATTACAATGGAACTGGTAGGATTACCTTGAGAATTAAATACCGTTCCCATTGATTCCCGTACCGCGCCAAAATCAATTAATACCGATTTACCATCACCATGACGCACCATGATGTTATCTGGCTTGATATCGCGGTGAACAATGTGCTGGGAGTGGACGTACTCCAAAACTGGTAACAAATTTACCAATATCTCCTGGACAGCACTTTCACTAAATAATCCCTGTTTTTGGACTTTTGTAGTGAGTGTTTCACCTTCAATCCACTCTTGAACTAAGTAAAATTGCCCGTCTGCACAAAAATAAGCATACAAAGCCGGAATCTGGTCAGCTGCACCGCCAAGTGCTTCCAATATTGCTGCTTCTCTTTGAAAACGTTCCTGTACCAGTCTGTAAATCTGGGGATTATTTTGAATTGGTCTTAGCTGTTTCACCACACAACGCCGTTTTGAAGGCATATAGGTGTCTTCTGCAAGATAGGTTTCACCAAAACCACCAGCACCCAGTGTGCGAATAACTTGATAGCGATCGTTCAGCAGGGTTTGCATAAATTAGCGCCGATCAGCACAACAATCATAGTCATATATTTTACATTTTGTCACCAGTACTCAACTCGGTGTTGCAACTTCCGAACTTAATTCACTTTAAATCCAATAATCCTTCTTCCTTCAACTTAGGTTGGAAACGAAATTGTTCGTGTAAACCCCGGTCTTTCAACACCGCTAAAATTTCTGCTTCTACTCTCCGGGCAACATTTTTAATACTTTTAATTTGTGCCAATTCATCATTAGCTGGATTATTATAGTTTGCTTGTTCTTCAGGCGTCATCAATGGTTTGATATTTATCGGCTGCGTCCAAATTTCTTTATCATTTTCATTTCCCACAGGTACACTACCGTTTTCCTCAATCCAAGCTTTTTCAATACTTTCTAAAACAGTACGACTCGGACGTTCAATAGTTTGCACTTTCACCCAATAACATTGTTGTGGCTGACGGACTAAATGCTGCTTCAAACTCAGATAAACATCGCGTGAATATCCTACAAATTGCAAAACTTTTGCTTGGTCAAAGATGGCATATACTCCTATTTTTCCCTGAACTATTTCAGGTAATTGACCTCTGTCGTCAATGTAAGGAAAATATTCTAAATTGGCTAAAGTTGAGAAATTAGTTTGCGTAGTCATAATTAAAATTTATTGAACTTTTCTATAAATTGCACAAAGACGACTAGGTTGAAAAATCTTAGCTTGAAACATGAAATTTGGCGGTACATTGATAATGACATACTCATCAGATTCATGATAATTCTCAAACTCTGCCGGCATTCCTTTAGGCGTATTTAAACTATATGGTACTGGTTGAAAAAGTAACTCTGTAAATTCAACTTTCTCACATTGTGAATATTGACAAATTTGTGCTATGAAAGATTCATTAGATAATAATTTATCTAAATTTGCTTGCGCTTCAGGTTCAAGACAGAAATCACTTTCAAAGTTTTGGACAATTTTAAAAGGCATATTCTTGATTAAAAACTTATGGGCATACTACTTGAGATTAGCCTATTAGATTATGGTAATTCTGTCAGCTAGTATTAAGAGATGAGCAGATTAAGAATATTAAAGGATAAAGGCTAATTTTTTTATTAAAGTTAATCTTTGTAACAATTATTATATATTAATGAATAACAGCATCAGCATTTCCGAAAATCTAAAGCTGATTTAAAGTTAAGAAACTGCGAACAGTTGTTACCCCAAGTACAAAAATGAAAATAGCTAATGATGATGTCGCTGATAGTGAAGTAGAAGTCCAACTAATTTTTGATGAAAAGCGCGACCATTATCAATGGATGAATGTGGGATGGGAAGGTTTAAAACGTGTTTATCGATGTGTTATTCATTTTAATATTAAAAATGACAAAATCTGGCTTCAGCAAAATTTAACTGACCAAAATCCGGCTGAAGAGTTGGTAGAAATGGGGGTACAACGAGAAGATATTGTTTTGGGTTTGCAACCTGCTTATAAACGGCAGTATACAGATTATGGTGTGGCATAAAAAAAAGGCAAAAGAAACTTTCCTCTTGCCTTAAATTTTATAAAGTTTTAGCTGATGCAGTGATTAAGAGTAATCATCCTCATCGTCGTCAACTTCCTCGTAATCGTCTTCATCATCTTCTACAAGGTCGCTAACTTCATCAGCAATCAACTCATCTTCGTCATCCAAAATAGACTTCTCGACGCGACGGTTGCCAAATCCAGGTTCAGCCAGTCCAGGAGAATCTAAATTGTAGGCGCGTGCTGTGCGGTCATCTAGCACCATATCTAGTGGATCATCAACTTCATCCAAAACACCATTGGTTTCCAGAGCCGCATATTCATCAATAGCACCTGGTTCTTCATAGGTATTGTAACCAGTACCTGCCGGAATTAAGCGCCCGATAATTACGTTTTCTTTCAAGCCACGCAACCAGTCAGATTTACCTTCAATGGCTGCTTCTGTAAGTACCCTTGTGGTTTCTTGGAATGATGCAGCAGATATGAAGCTGTCAGTATTCAACGATGCCTTGGTGATACCCAACAGAACTGGGGTGTACTGCGCCCTAGCACCGCCGGTAATAGCCATAGCTTCGTTTACCTGTTCAACTTGGCGCAGTTCTACCAATTCGCCAGGAAGCATGGTAGTGTCTCCACCATCATCAATCCGCACTTTGTTGGTCATCTGGCGCACAATCACTTCAATATGCTTGTCAGAAATATCAATCCCCTGGGACTGATACACCATCTGCACTTCATTCACCAAGAATGTTTGTACTTTCTGTAAAGCATGGCTGGCACAAGCATAAACGCCTTCCTCCGAACCCAGGCTAAAGAAGACTTCCAGGATTTCGTGGGGGTTGGATGGGCCATCACTCAATGGTTCTCCCACTATGACCATCGCGCCATCTGGTACCATCAAGTTTTGTCCAGGGCCTAGAGGATAATCGGTAACGACACCGTTGGATTCTACGACCTTAATGGCGATCGCTTCGTCTCCATCTCCATACACTACCTTGACTTCTCCAGCCCGTCGTGTTAAAATGCACGCCTCTTTAGGTTTACGAGCTTCCAGCAGTTCTTCAATCCGAGGCAAACCTTGGATAATGTCTCCGGTTTTGGCGCGTTCAAATACCAACAACACTAAGTTATCGCCCCGTTGTACCAAATCACCATCTTCTATTTGTAATACAGCGCCAGGGCTGACTCGGTAGGGACGACCAAGGCGGATGACTATGGAGTATTGTTGGGCGCTGAGAGCAGATTCACCAGTAGCAGATCCAGCCGTAGCATTGTTGACTGCCAATACTTGTCCAGATTCTTCAGCAAAAATTCCCGGAGCAATTTCTGCACCTTCTACCAATAAGTCGCCCTTTTTCACTGTGGGTTGGGCACTGGTATTCATGATGAGTTTATCGGTGTCCCGTAACACTAAACAGCGACGCACAGCTTCACTGTCTTTACGTACACCCCGGACAATACCCCCTTCTTTGCTTAAGATTTGGGTACTTGCTACCACAGCACCTGGGGCAATTGTGTCGCCATCCTGGACTTCTAAAGTTGTCTGGGTACTACCTTGGGTAGCATCGGCTGTAATGTCACGACGAATTACCAAGGATTCTAAAATCACTAGTTGTAAGCGTTGAACTTCTGGATTTTCTGTATCCTCTACCAGTTCAATATCTGCTGCTAAGGGAGAAGCTGAATGATCTTGTTCACCATCCTGCTCAATTTCTAGTACTAGCTGGGTACGTAGGAGTTCCACACCTTCAACAGACTTGACGCGTTCAGAATCTTTGTAAGGCAATCTTTGTACTGCCCGCATTTGAATTGAACGTCCTGTTTGTTGACTAACAGATGTAGTTGATGGTACATCAGGATTACTAGGTACAGCAAACTCCACTACCGGACGGCTCAATAAAGCTGGGCCTTCGGGAGATTCTACATACTGGATGTAGCGTAATTCTGTAGCCACAACCCCTTGAAACTCTTCCCCTGGTTGAACAAAGGTGTTATCTCGGCCCATGACTGCTTCTGGATCATCCACCATTAGCAATTCGCCTGGTTTAACTACCACTTCCCGCAGGATGTCGTTTTTCTGAGTGACTTCTACTACACCACTGTTTTGGCAAAATATATCCTTGACAACTTCGGTACCGGCTTCGACAAATTGCCCGTCTTCTACCAACAGCAAAGAGATATCTTTATTAACTTCGTGGGTTTCTTCCGGAATCCACAGCAGAGTACCACCTTGGACGACTTCATAGCCAAGCTTGGCTTTGCCTTTTTTCTGAACTTCTACACCCGCGAATTTCAAGAATCCGCCAGTAGTGGTGCGATAGCGCTCATCAATTAACTCGGCGACCACTTGACCATTTTGGACTTTAGTACCCGGGGTAGCCCGGAGGTTAAATACCTGGTTATTACCAGTGGTGACTAAGTAGTGGTTACGTCCTTGGGAACTTTCAACGGTGACTGTTGCTTGGTCTAGAACTACCGAAGCAGTAATAATTTCTATTTCTCTAGTACTCTTGCCTGGGGTAGCTTCTGGTAAACGCACCACACCACCGTGTATAGTTGTTAACTTGGTTTCTGCTAACACCCCATTAGAGGCGATCGCATCACCGTTTTTCACAACCAATTCGGCACCTGGGGGCAAGTTATAAACTTCCCCAGACAGCACCCAAATCAAACCACCCCGTGCGGCGGTAGTTGTGGTGTTGCCTTGGCGGTCTGTTTTTTGTTCGGGGACAACTTCGGCAAACTGCACTTCCCCTGCCAAGTCAGAAGCTACATCTTTGACAGCTTTTTCTGTATTGGTACGAGTTGTGCGTCCACCCAAGGCAACTTCTGCCAGTAATTGGCCGATTTTTACCTTCTGCCCTTCAACTACATAGAGTGTGGAACCTTGAGTTACATGAATTTCTTGGGTTTCAGAACCTTCTTTTTTCGGTTCCAAATTGATAATCCCGTTGACCTCAACATATAGGGCATCTTCACCGTGGCGGGTACGATAGGGTCGAGTCCGCAATTTGCGGGGTAGACGAATCGTACCTTCTGTTTTGGAACGCACTTGCTGCGCTACTTCACCAGTAAACACACCACCAGTGTGGAATGTCCGCATGGTCAACTGGGTTCCGGGTTCACCGATACTTTGGGCAGCAATAATCCCCACAGCTTCACCCAAATCCACCATTTTGGCGTGGGCCAAACTCCAGCCGTAACAGTGTTGACAAACCGAACGAGCCGCTTCACAAGTTAGAGGCGATCGCGCCACTACTTCCGTGACTCCGGCTTTGTGAATTTCTGCTGCTAAATCATCAGATACTGGAGTATTACGGGTAGCAATTACTTCCTTGGTGGTGGGATGTACCACATCTTCCGCCAGTACCCGTCCCAGCAAGCGTTGAGCCAGGGGAATCAAGATTTTTCCACCTTCTGTCATCGCCCGTACAGGAATACCCCTAGTGGTACCACAGTCAAATTCCCGAATAATCACGTCCTGGGATACGTCCACCAGACGACGGGTGAGATAACCAGAGTCAGCAGTACGTAAGGCGGTGTCTACCAATCCTTTTCTGGCACCGTAAGACGAAATAATGTATTCCGTAACGGTGAGTCCTTCACGAAAGTTGGTTTTAATAGGTAAGTCAATAATTTCCCCTTGGGGATCTGCCATCAAGCCCCGCATTCCCACCAACTGACGGACTTGGGAGATGTTACCCCGCGCCCCGGAGAATGCCATCATGTATACCGAGTTTAGGGGGTCGGTCTTCTTAAAGTGAACAACTACTTCGTCTTTGAGGGCTTCACTGGTACCGTTCCAAGTGTCGATTACTTTTTGGAAGCGTTCTACTTCTGTAATTTCGCCCCGTTGGTAACGAGTTTCAGTAGCCCGAATTTCTTCTTCTGCGGCATCCAAGAGTGATCGCTTGGTGGGGGGAATCATCAAGTCATCTACACTAATGGAAACCCCAGCTTTAGTAGCATAGCGAAATCCCAATTCTTTCAATTTGTCCGCCATCACAGCGGTTCGCGCCGTACCATAATGAGTAAACGCCCAGGAAATTAATTTTCTCAGTTGACCTTTGTCAACTACGCGATTGCGAAAAACTGCGTTTTCGTTAGTCATTAGTGATTAGTCCTTAATCCTTAGTCATTAGTCATTAGTCATGAGGATTGGGCATTGGAGATGAGGAAAATTTTCCTCAGTCCCCAGAGGGAACCCCGAGTTCCCCAGTCCCTACTCCCTAGCCCCTAGACTGCTAGTGCTTCCTGAATAGCTTTGTTGTAAATAACACGACCAGGTGTTGTACGTACATACTGAGAAATTAAATTCCCTTGGGCATCTTCTCTAATGCGACGGTACTTATACATTACAGTCCGGGTACCATCGCTGTTTTTTGTGACTTCCAGGGGTTCTGTATCTGGTTGGTCTGATTCCACTTCGCCGTCAAACCGCACGTAAATATAGGCGTGTAAGTCAACTTGCTCTTGGTGGAAAGCCATAATTACGTCATCCAGAGAAGCAAAGTATCTATCTGTACCTTTGGTAGCACCCGGATTTTCTGCTGTTAAGTAATATGCCCCCAGTACCATGTCTTGGCTAGGTGTGATGATGGGTCTACCTGTAGCTGGTGACAAAATGTTGTTAGAAGCCAGCATCAACAATCGCGCCTCAGCTTGACTTTCTAGAGACAATGGCACGTGTACTGCCATTTGGTCACCGTCAAAGTCAGCGTTAAATGCGGGACAAACCAAAGGATGAAGTTGAATTGCTCGTCCTTCTACCAACACTGGTTCAAAAGCCTGAATACCCAAACGGTGCAGTGTTGGCGCCCGGTTGAGCATCACTGGGTGCCCTTCAATCACCTCTTCTAGCACATCCCAGACACTGGGGTCGTTGCGAGATATGAGCTTTTTGGCGGCTTTGATGTTATTCACCATACCGCTACGAATTAAGCGATTAATCACAAATGGCTGGAATAGCTCGATTGCCATTTCTCTAGGCAAACCGCACTGGTGAATTTTTAGCTTCGGCCCCACCACAATTACCGAACGTCCGGAATAGTCAACTCGTTTACCTAACAAGTTTTGCCGGAAACGTCCTTGTTTACCTTCAATTATGTCAGATAAAGACTTCAGCGGTCGGTTATTGGCCCCTACCACTGTGCGTCCCCGACGACCATTGTCAATCAAAGCATCCACAGCTTCTTGCAGCATCCGCTTTTCGTTGCGGACAATAATTTCTGGTGCTAAAATTTCTTGCAAACGCGCCAGACGGTTGTTACGGTTAATTACCCGACGATACAAATCATTCAAGTCACTGGTGGCAAACCGTCCGCCATCCAGCTGTACCATTGGGCGTAAATCCGGGGGAATCACGGGAATCACTGCCATCACCATCCACTCTGGTTTAGAGCCGGTAGCAATGAAGTTGTCAATTACCCGTAGCCGCTTAATCAGTTTTGCCCGTTTTTGCCCTTTGGCGTTGCCAATTTCTTCGCGCAAGCTTTCAGCTTCTTGTTCTAAATTAATATCAGCCAGTAAGCGCAGCAGTGCTTCCGCACCAATACCTACTTCTACGCCTTGCAAAGTAGAATCTTCGCTATAAATTTGGTCTTCAATTTCCAACCACTGGTCTTCACTGAGTAGCTGTTTATAGGTTAATGTCTCCGCATTACCTGGACTCAGAACAACATAAGAGTTGAAATAAACTATTTGTTCTACATCCCGCAAAGGCATATCCAGCAGAATAGCAATATAGCTAGGAATACCTTTGAGATACCAAACGTGGGCGACTGGGGCAGCAAGTTTAATGTATCCCATACGGTGACGACGCACCCGCGATTCGGTAACCTCTACACCGCAGCGCTCACATACAATCCCACGATGCCGTACTCTTTTATACTTACCGCAGTGGCATTCCCAATCTTTCGCAGGGCCAAAAATGCGCTCACAAAATAAGCCGTCCATCTCCGGCTTCAAGGTACGGTAGTTAATTGTTTCAGGTTTAGTGACTTCACCAACTAATTGACCATTAGGTAGTGTGCGTTCACCCCACTGCCTGATGCGTTCCGGTGATGCCAAGCCGATTTTAACGTAGTCAAACTGATTAGTTTGGGCGGGTCTCATGATTAATTAGTAATTCTTAATTCGTAAGATTTCCTGCGGAAACACTCCGCGAACGTAATTAACAATAGGGATTGGGTATTGGGTATCGAGAATAAGGAAAACTATTTATTTCATTAGTTCCCAGTTCCCAGTCCCCAGTCCCTAGCTCTTAGTCCCCAGTCCCCAGTCCCTACTCTTCTTCTTCCAACGATTCGCGGGAAAGAGATTCGTAGGTTGGACGAGGTGGTGTCCGTCGGGCTGATTGATCTGCCATTAAATCGACTTCCACATCTAAGGAACTACCATCTGCCTGGGTTTCTACCTTATGTACGGCAATGTCTAACCCTAGGGATTGCAGTTCTCGCATCAGCACTTTAAATGACTCTGGTGTGCCTGGGCGAGGAATTGATTTGCCTTTAACGATCGCATTCAAGGCTTCATTCCGTCCTTGCATATCGTCGGACTTGACTGTCAGCAATTCCTGCAAGGTATAAGCTGCACCAAAGGCTTCCAATGCCCACACTTCCATTTCTCCAAAGCGCTGACCACCTTGCTGTGCTTTACCACCCAAGGGTTGCTGTGTTACCAGCGAGTATGGCCCTGTGGAACGGGCGTGGATCTTGTCGTCCACCAAATGCACCAGCTTCAGAATATAAGCTACACCTACGGTTATTGGGCGGTCAAAGGGTTCGCCTGTACGACCGTCAAACACCATAATTTTTCCAGGGTTATCTGGGTTGTATACCCAGTCTTTGCCTGTTTCGTCCCGTGCTTCTTGCAATTTTCCATGTACGAGGCTACGGGATGTCTCTTCCCCATACATTTCGTCAAAGGGAGTAATTTTAAACCGTACTCCCAAAGTATGAGCAGCCCAACCCAACATACACTCAAATACCTGTCCGACGTTCATCCGACTAGGCACACCCAAGGGGTTGAGGACAATATCCACTGTGGAACCGTCTGCTAAGTAAGGCATATCTTCCACAGGTAAGATGCGGGAAATAATCCCTTTATTACCGTGGCGTCCTGCCATTTTGTCGCCCACTTGGATTTTGCGTTTTTGCGCTACATACACCCGGACGACCATGTTGGCTCCTGGTGGTAATTCATCCCCTTGCTCACGGGTAAATAAACGCACATCAACAACGCGTCCTTTTTCACCGTTGGGTACTCGTAACGAGTTGTCTCGCACATCCCGTGCTTTTTCACCGAAGATGGCACGCAACAGTTTTTCTTCTGGTGGTTGGTCTGATTCACCTTTAGGTGTAACTTTTCCTACCAAGATATCTCCAGCTTCCACCCAAGCACCAATGCGAATAATTCCCTGTTCATCTAGCTGACGGAGGGCATCTTCTCCGACGTTGGGAATTTCTCTGGTGATTTCTTCGGGCCCTAGTTTGGTTTGTCTGGCCTCAATTTCATATTTTTCAATGTGAATTGAGGTATATATATCATCCTGTACTAGTCTTTCAGAAATCAAAATGGCGTCTTCGTAGTTGTAACCTTCCCAAGGCATGTAAGCCACGACGATATTCTGTCCTAATGCCAATTCCCCACCTTCGGTGGATGAACCATCAGCTAATACCTGTCCAGCTACTACCCGTTCACCAATCCGCACTAGGGGTTTTTGGTTTAAACAGGTGTCTTGGTTGGATCTTTGGTACTTGGAAAGTTTGTACTTAATCTCTGAGTTACCACCTTTGGGACGGACACGAATTTCTGTGGCATCAGCGTAGGTGACATCACCGTCTGTACGAGAGACAATCACCATCCCGGAGTCTCTAGCACCTTGGGCTTCTAAACCAGTACCCACTAAAGGACGTTCAGGCTTCAACAGCGGTACGGCTTGCCTTTGCATGTTGGAACCCATCAGCGCTCGGTTAGCGTCGTCATGTTCCAAAAAGGGAATCATGCTAGTAGCGACTGATACTATTTGCACTGGAGATACGGCTACGTAGTCTACTTGCTCAGGTGTTGTGGTAGCCCAGTCTTGGCGATAACGTACTGGTACTTGGGGCCCCTTGATGTAACCGTTTTCATCTAAGGGAATGTCACCGGTGGCAGTCCGCAAATCGTCTTCTTCGTCGGCGGTCATATACACGGGTGGTAAGTCAAACCGCACCCGCCCATTTTCTACTTGTCTAAAGGGTGTTTCTAAAAATCCGTATTGGTTGACCCGCGCATGAGTTGCCAAGGAACCAATCAAACCAGCGTTGGGGCCTTCTGGTGTCTCAATGGGGCAAATACGTCCGTAGTGTGATGGGTGAATATCTCGCACGGCAAAACCAGCTCGTTCCCGCGTTAAACCACCAGGGCCTAAGGCACTTAGACGGCGTTTGTGGGTCAGTTCTGCTAAGGGATTGGTTTGATCCATGAACTGACTTAATTGGCTGGAACCAAAGAATTCTTTAATTGCCGCTACCAATGGTTTGGGGTTGACTAAGGATGCTGGGGTTAAAACTTCGGCATCTGATACGGTCATCCGTTCCCGGATAATTCTTTCTAAACGGTTCAAGCCCACCCGTACTTGGTTCTGTAGTAGTTCGCCGACGCTTCTTACCCGACGATTGCCTAAGTGGTCAATGTCGTCGATGTTACCAATATCATATTCTAGGTTAATCAGGTAATCTACTGCTGCCAAGATGTCTCCAGCGGTCAATACACGCATGGTATCGGGGACAGACAACCGTAATTTCTTGTTGAGTTTATACCGACCAACACGACCCAAGTCATAACGTTTGGGGTCAAAGAAGCGAGAATCTAGCAACTGTTGTCCACCTAAGACTGTTGGTGGTTCACCAGGACGTAGTTTGCGATATAACTCCATCAGGGCTTCTTCTTCGGAAAATTGCCCTTCTTTTTCGATGGTTTTTTGGAAGTATTCAGGGTGGCGCAGGGCATCAAAAATTTCGTTATCTGATAAACCCAGGGCTTTTAATAGTACTTGTGCTGAGAGTTTCCGGGTTTTATCGATGCGTACCCACACTAAATCGTTACGGTCTGTTTCAAATTTCAGCCACGCTCCTCGGTTAGGAATTAAACTAGCTGAATAAGTGCGCCGACCGTTTTTGTCGATTTCTGATTTGTAGTAAACTCCAGGCGATCGCACAATTTGGTTGACAATCACCCGCTCGGCACCGTTAATAATAAACGTACCTCGGTCTGTCATCAAAGGCAGATCGCCAATAAATACTTCTTGTTCTTTGATATCTCCTGTTTCTTTGTTCAGCAGGCGTGTAGGGACATACATTTGTACGGCATAGGTACTATCCCGCCGTTTTGATTCTTCTACGCTATATTTTGGCTCTTTAAGCTTGTAGTTTTGACCTAAAAAGTGCAGTTCTAGTTTGCCGGTGTAGTCTGTGATTGGACTAAAGGAATTGAGTTCTTCTATTAGCCCTTCTTCTAAAAACCAGCGAAAACTAGAACGCTGGATTTCAATCAAATCGGGCAACAAAAAGGCGGATTCCATATAATTATCTGTAGTCATGCC
Organism: Anabaena sp. CCY 9613; assembly: GCF_963920895.1. NCBI lineage: Bacteria > Bacillati > Cyanobacteriota > Cyanophyceae > Nostocales > Nostocaceae > Anabaena > Anabaena sp. CCY 9613. The sequence continues at coordinate 49,689 of NZ_CAWUDE010000009.1, read as the reverse complement.
TCTACCTTCGTCAACCTGGTTAAACTTTATTTAGAGGACACTGTTTTTGGGCGATTCCCACCGCCAACTAGTGTCCATAGATATTGGGAACTTCTCTTTATGCCACCTGTTATTTCTAGGTAGGGGCAAACGCAGCCATTTAAGCTGGAAACAGAGATTTTGACAAGGGGGGTGATTGCCCTAGCTTTAGTAGGGTCACTAAAATTAATCTGTTAAGTTTGCCCCTCAACAGCAGATGGCTCAGATATTTGTAGATTTTTTTTGTTTGTCTCACGGCCCCTCCCAAAAACAGGTAAATTAGCCTCCACAGTTTTCAACCATTGTGGCGTTAATTCACCATTTATACTCGCGGTAATCCCCTAAGACTGAGGAAGAGAGCCGCGCATCTGGCCGACTCCGAATTAGAATGGCTGGATTTTGGTGGGTTTTACTCACAAGTTAATTACGTTTAACAATTTTCTATAGGTTAAATACAGCACAAGCGCTACTTTGCCAAAGTTGAGGTGACTATTCAGTCATGCATTGAGAACATCCGCATGTAGAGATTTGGTGGATGGTCAAGTTGATAACAAGACAAAACCCAGCGATTCAAAGTTTTCAATTCCTTCCTTTTTCATTATGGCGCAATCAAAATGTTTTGGAGGGATTAATCTTAGCATACTTCTATCCTCCTGGAATTTTATTTTTTTGATCTAACCCGGGACATACCTGGACAGGCTTTAAAGCACCAGTCCAAATAATTCACAAGCATTTTTTGTGGTTTGATCCGCGATCGCCTGGACTGTCTCCCCGCGCAAATGAGCTACTTGCTCTGCTACATAGCGAACATTAGCAGGCTCGTTGCGTTTTTCGCCCCGCTTGGGTACGGGAGATAAGAAAGGACAGTCTGTTTCCACTAGCAGGCGATCGCTTCTCACCATGGCCGCCGAGGCTTGAATAGCTTTGGCATTTTTGAATGTTACTGTCCCACTAAAGCTAATGTAGAAGCCTAAGTCTAGGAACCATTGGGTTTCTTCTGGCGTTCCACCCCAACAATGCATGACCCCCCGCACTTTTTCTCCTTTAATATCCCGCCATTTTTGCAAGATTTCCCTGACTTCTATTGCCGCATCCCGACAATGGATAATCACTGGTAAATTGAGTTCAGCGGCGATCTCTAGTTGAGCTGCAAACACTAGGCGTTGTTGCTCAGAGTTTTCAGCTTTGTAAAAATCCAGTCCCATTTCCCCAATGGCCACCACTTTCGGTTCTGAACTAGCCAAAGACTGAATTTGCTCGGCTGTTTCGCTTTGCCATTGCTCGGCATCTAGAGGGTGCAAGCCAACAGCAAAACTGAGTTCGGGAAACTGGTGCGCTAAGGATTGGATACTGGCAAATTCTGATGGCTCCACACAGGAGTGTACTAAACGTACTACCCCTGCTTCTTGCCATCGCGATCGCACTGATGCTAAATCTGGCTGGAAAGTATCAAAATTGAGATGGACGTGAGTGTCAATCAGCTGCATTGTCGTTATTGCTTAGTTGTCATCAGTCAGTGAATCGTCATCAGTTATGCTTACCGATTACTGTTTAACTGCACTACTAAGCAGATGCTTGGGTAAGTTGCTTGAGTTTGCGAGCCAATCTAGCTTTTTTCCTCGCCCCATTGTTTGGGTGCAGTACACCCCGCTTGACGGCTTTGTCGATTTTGCTGTAAGCCTCAGACAGTCGCGCTTGCAGTTCTTGTTCTGATTCTGAGTTAGGATTAGCTGCGTAGACTTCTACAGCAGTCAGGTATTTCTTAACCAGCGTTTTTACCGCTGATTTGTAAGATTTGTTACGAAGACGATTGCGTTCTCCGATTTGGGCGCGTTTAAGAGCAGACTTTGAATTCGCCACAGTCAATTCCAAAAATACTATTAATATGTACACACACTACTAGACTTACTAATATAGCATCCCTATTGCCAATGTCAGAATTTCTGAAAAAAAATTTGTCTATTAGTCTTAGTGATGGATCATGAAGAAGAAATTTCACCCTGGCCTCATCCCCTGATCACTGTGTACTCAAATGAGAAAATACGTTAGAATGAATTACTGCCATAAACATTGTCCTCCTAACTTCTCAACACCTGACCGAAATGTATTCTATACCCTTTGGAGATGAGATAGATATTCAAAAGGCAAGAACTGTGAATGTTAGCAATTCAGGGGTTGAAATCATGTAGAGCATCGATCATATCGCGGCTCTACATATGTTAGCTACTAAAGTAGAAAAATAAGTAAAAATTATACTCAGATTCTATCCATAGCTTCTTGAACAAGGAAAACTGAATGTGCAAACATGCCACCAGTGACCTCGCAATGAGTGTAGGAAAGGACTTAAGGGCAGTAGGAATTGGCACAACCTCTCCCTGCCGAAAAGCAACTAGGCAGATCGGATTGAGTAATTTGTCGCCTTCTCAAGTAAACCATGTGCTGGCAGCCTTGGGAGTATCAAAAAAATCCAGGTTAAGCTAGAGAAGAGAATTAGGGTCAAGCTCGATAGCCCAGTGGGTTGAGAGTAACACTGATTCTCTGGCGGGAATATTCTAACATTTTGGCATTCTCCTTACTTCATGCTGCGAATTATTACTCAGCAGGCAGACGTTAGAGCAGAACTACAGCGTATCTGCGATCGCACCCACGATGAACAGGTGCTTCACAAAGAAGCGACTGTGCGTGAAGTTTTGCAAGCAGTCAAGCGCCAAGGCGACAAAGCTGTATTGCATTATACAGCCGAATTTGACAACCGAACTTTGAAACCCGAAGAACTGCGTGTCACAGGCTCAGAACTGGATGCAGCTTATCAACAGGTATCAAAGGAGTTGCTGGAGGCGATTCAATTAGCTTGCCGTCAAATTGAAGCATTTCACCGTCAGCGTATCCCCAAGAATTGGGTACACTTTGGCGATGATGATGTCGTGCTGGGCAAACGCTATAACCCTGTAGACTGTGCAGGGTTGTATGTGCCTGGTGGTCGTGCGGCTTATCCCAGTACTGTACTCATGAATGCGATTCCGGCCCAGGTGGCTGGTGTGCCTCGTGTAGTGATGGTAACACCGCCAGGTGCGGGGAAAGCCATTAACTCAGCCGTTTTGGTAGCCGCCCAAGAAGCTGGACTACAAGAAATTTATCGTGTTGGCGGTGCCCAAGCGATCGCGGCTTTGGCCTACGGTACAGATACGATACCCAAAGTAGATGTAATTACGGGCCCTGGGAATATTTATGTCACCTTAGCGAAAAAATTGGTTTACGGTACCGTCGGTATTGATTCTTTAGCAGGGCCTAGCGAAGTCCTGATTATTGCTGATGAAACGGCAAATCCAGTGAATGTTGCGGCTGACATGTTGGCCCAAGCTGAACATGATCCGATGGCGGCGGCTATTTTGTTAACCACAGATCCGGCTTTGGCTAAAAACGTACAATTAGCTGTGGAAAGACAGTTAGTTGATCATCCCCGACGGATAGACACCGAAAAAGCGATCGCGCACTATGGCTTAATTGTGGTTGTGGAATCTTTAGCAGCCGCCGCTGAATTTTCCAATGATTTTGCCCCGGAACATTTAGAGTTAGAAATTAAAGATCCTTGGGACTTACTTCCTAGCATTCGCCACGCTGGGGCAATTTTCTTGGGCTACTCGACACCAGAAGCTGTAGGAGACTATTTAGCAGGGCCTAATCACACCTTGCCGACTTCCGGTGCTGCCCGTTATGCTTCCCCCTTAGGAGTAGAAACTTTTCTTAAACATTCCAGTATTATTCAATATTCACAAACCGCACTACAAAAAGTGGCTGGGGCAATTGATGTATTGGCAACAGCTGAGGGGTTACCTTCCCATGCCGATTCTGTACGACGGAGAATTCAGCAAGAAGAGTGATAGGGAATGTTTAGTTTTTCTCTATACTATTGGCAAAAGCTACTCGGTGGCTGCAAACTAAAAGACTGGACGGCAGTCACCTCAAAGGAAAAGCCACTAACTGGAGTGGTTTACCTACGGCTTTAACTGCCAATAAGCTTTGCTAGATAATTATTAAGGGGTCTACCTTTGAGGAGATGAGCGGTGCTAAAAAATGTTTTGGTAGCTCTAGACGGTTCAGAAATTGCAGAACGAGTAATTCAAACTTTAAATGATGTAGTGTTGGCGAATGAGACTAAGGTTATTCTCTGTCATGTGTTTCCGACACCAGAATTAGAGTTAGAATCACCTGCTGACCTCCCTCATCCAGAATCTCCAACAATTTCTTATTTTCATATTGAAAAACAGCTGCAATCTTATAAAGAAAATTTATCAGTTAATAGTGAACTAGAACTTGTCACGGGTGACCCGGCTGACGAAATTATTCGCCTTGCCAATATTTACAAGACAGACTTAATTATCCTTGGTAGCCGCGGGTTGATGGGTATGAAACGAATTGTCTTGGGTTCTGTTAGCACTCAAGTGGTGGAAGAAGCTAATTGTTCTGTGTTGGTGGTGAAGCCGAATAGGGAGTAGGGAGTGGGGAATAGGGAACAGAAAAGAGTTTTTTCTTTGTCCTGACGGATATCCTTTTTTTGAGTAAGGAGATGGACGGGTTGTGTTTGGGAGATGGGAAGATGATACGAACAAAACTTCCCAGTCCCCAGTCCCCTTCGGGTTCGCCAGTCGCTCATGGGGGAAACCCCCAAGACCGCGCTGGTATCACCTAGTCCCTAGTCACTTTTTCCGCCAAAAACTGTCGCAAACTTAACAAACTCAGGGTTTGACACAAATTCAAGGGCAAAATTGATATTCCTTCTAAACGTGACTGTACCCAACCTTCGCCCCAATACCATTCGTGAAAACCGTCAATGCCTCCACTTAGTAGTAGGCGCAGACAGTCGGGTCTGGCTACATCCACTTGATGATGGATTTGAATTGGCCCTGTTCTGGTTGTAAACTGAAGACCTGCATACAGTTCTTCTGGCATTACTGGAGCAAAGCTTTGCCCCACAAGCCATTTGTCTAGTTGGTCTGGATGCAGCAAACTGTTATGTATTGCACTGGCAGATGCCGCAATTTCTATCCGTAGTTGGCTTTTTTGAAAATTACCCAGCATTTTTAAAATTGCTTAAAGGTCAGACATCACTCTTGGTGAATTGTATTTCTAATATGGCAAATACACACAGTCGTGATCACGGTGTCACTTTTCTACTAGATGAGTATTTAGAATAGAGAAAGTAGACTTGTTAAGAAATGTAAGGGTTTTCATGGCAGATCAATTAATTCGTGCCGCAGCAGCTGAAGGCGGTATTCGGGCTGTGGGTGTGATTACGACTCGTTTAACAGAAGAAGCCCGACAACGCCATAAACTTTCTTACGTGGCAACGGCGGCTTTGGGACGCTCTATGTCCGCAGGCTTGTTAATGGCTTCTAGCATGAAACGACCAGGTTCTAGGGTGAATGTGCGGGTCAAGGGCGATGGGCCTTTGGGTGGGATATTAGTGGATGCCGGTTTAGATGGAACCGTACGCGGCTATGTCGCCAATCCATCTGTAGAGTTGCCTCCTAATGCCAAAGGTAAACTAGATGTTGGTGGTGCAGTAGGTGACGGCTACCTTTATGTGGTGCGCGACATTGGTTATGGCTACCCTTACTCTAGTACCGTAGAATTAGTTTCGGGTGAAATAGGCGACGATGTGGCTCATTACTTAGTTAATTCTGAACAAACACCTTCGGCTTTGGTTTTAGGCGTGTTTGTAGGAGCGAGTGGCGTCACGGCGTCTGGAGGGTTGTTAATACAAATTTTGCCTAAAGCTGCTAGAGATGAAGCCCTAGTGGAATTACTGGAATCACGGGTAGCTAGTTTAGCTGGTTTTACACCCTTATTACAAGCTGGTAAGACGTTACCAGAAATATTTCATGACTTGCTAGGAGATATGGGTCTATCGATATTTCCCGAACGTCAAATGCTGCGTTTCCACTGTGGTTGTTCTTTTGACCGGGTACTGGGGGCGCTGAAAATCCTTGGTGAAGCCGAATTGCAAGACATGATTATCAAAGATGATGGTGCTGAAGCAACTTGTGATTTTTGCGGTAATGTTTATCAAGCAAGTAGTGATCACCTGGCTAAACTGATCGTTGATTTGCAAGCAGAATCTTCTGTGTTGGGTTAAAGTATAAAATGACACTAAAAATTTAAATTGTTCATGGTATCTATGGAGAGAGAAGATGTAAAAAGTAGCTTTTAAATCATGAGAAAGTTACTATGGCAACATTGGAATTATCAGCCTAGAAAAGATCGCTATTCAAATATTTTGGTGTGAGAGATGACAGAGCGGGATATTCCAGAAAGTTGGCCCACCACCAGAGCGGGAGAGCCAGATGAGATGAAAAGAGTATTCCGAAAGTCACAGTTCGGTGAAAATCAAGCATTTGGCATCCCAACTACTGGTTCTACCTCTAAGTCAGTGAAGCAGCAAACACAAGACAATTCCGGATTACCTTTAAATAATCAGCCAGAAGTTGCAAGTTCACCCAGCAAAAAGTCTCGAAAGCTTCCGCGCTGGATGAAAAGCTGGGTGTTGTGGGCAATAGCTCTGACATTAATTCCCGGTAGTGTGGGATTTTTGGCCATGGCAATCCTGCTGAAGCTACCAACTGCACCCAGTTGCCCAGCAATTTTTTGGCCATTGGCTAGTGCCTCAGTGCGGTTACATTGCGCTCAGTTAGCGGCTTCTAAACAGAATGTTAATGATTTATTGCAAGCGATCGCCTTAGTGAGGGAACTGCCACAAGAGCATCCGTTACGGGGAGAAATTGATCGTTTCGTCGCAGAATGGTCACAGGATATTCTCCAATTAGCAGATCAAAGTTTTCAAGCAGGTGATTTAGAAGAAGCGATCGCCACGGCGCGTAAGATACCTCAAGACCTCTCAGCTTATAAATTAGTAGATGAACAAATTACTAAATGGGAGTCAACTTGGTCTCAGGCAGAAAATATATATAAAAATGCGGAAGCGGAACTAGAGCAAAGACGTTGGCAATCGGCATTTCTGCTATCTGCCAAGTTACTGCGTGTAGATAATAGATACTGGTCCAGTGTTAAGTATGATCAATTAAATGCGTTAATTACCACAGCTAGGGAAGATAGTGAAAAGTTAGCAGAAGCTGAAAGTTTAGCCAAGAGCAAAGTAGTTAATAATTTACTAGAAGCCATTAAACTAGCCGATTCCATTGGAAGAGACAGCTATGTTTATCAAAAAGCCCAAGAGTTGATTCCGGCATTTGGGCGGCAAATGTTGGATTTAGCCCAAGCAAGTTTAGATAGACGAGATGCAGATACAGCTTTAGAAATTGCTAGACAAATTCCAGATAATACAAAGTTGCATTCAGAAGTTGAAGACTTCATGGCTTTGACGGATGCACAAAGAAGTGCCTGGATAGGTACAGTATCGGGTTTAGAAACAGCTATTTTCCAGGCGCAACAAATTGACCCATCAAGGCCAGTTTATAATCAGGCGCAGCAATTAATTGCCCGTTGGCAGATGGAAATTGAAGATGTCGCCCGTTTAGAAAAAGCGCGGACGCTGGCTAGCCAAGGCACAGTAGAATATTTATCAGCTGCCATCGCCGAAGTACAGCTCATCCCCACTAGTAACCCCCGTGCTTCGGAGGCAAAAAAAGAGATGAGTCGTTGGCGTAGTCAAGTGGAAACTATTGAAGATAGACCATTATTAGACCGCGCGCAACAACTGGCGTGGCTCAACGATATTAACTCATTGCAAGCTGCCATCGCCGAAGCTGGTCAAATCCGTCGGGGTCGGGCTTTGTATCCAGAAGCACAAAGAAAAATTCGCACCTGGACAGCAAGTGTACAACGCATCCAAGACCAGCCGTATTTAGAGCAGGCGAGAATACTGGCACGGAGTGGTGATTTCCGGGGTGCTATTAATACAGCTCAACCGATTGCATCTTCAGGGCGATCGCTTTCTGGTGAAGCCAAGGCCGCGATAGACGATTGGCAAGGACAAATTCTCGCCAGGGAAAACTGGAATAGAGCCAGGGAAGCGGCTGTTGCTGGTACACCAGAAGCTTTGATTCAGGCTATAGGTTTAGCTGATCGGATTCCCAGAAATAACGTTTTGCGGATGGATGCGAATATCTCAATTAATCAATGGAGTCAGCAATTATTGGATATTGCTCGTTCTCAAGGGATTTCTGATATTCCTCGGGCGATTGAGACTGCTAAGTTGATTCCTAGTAGTAGTACTGCTTACAATGCGGCGCAAGAGCAAATTAGGAATTGGCAGCAGTTGCTTAATCCTGAGCCGCCACAATTTCAGCCGATTCTTCCGTCTATTACTCCGCCAATTGCTCCGACTGTTGAGCAGTAGTTTTTTATAGAAAATAGCGGGAAGTTGAAAACCACCATCCTTATAGGTGGTGGATGAAAACGATACGAGCAACTTTGTTTTTCAAAGCGTGGAGAGTTCAATCTCCGCAATATCACCTTTGGGGTAATGGTGGGTGTGAAGTTGAGTATTTTGCTACTTTGGCGGAAATTTCCGGGTTGTAAAGTCTCAGATAATTCCAGTAGTTACCAAATACTTGCCGCACATAATTTTTGGTTTCATTAAAGGGAATTGCTTCGACAAACTCGTCTGGGTCTGTTTTACCAATTGTTCGTAACCATTTGGAGACGTTGCCAGGGCCAGCATTATAACTAGCGATCGCCAACATGGAATTATTGTTATATTGCTGATGAGTATGATCCAAATACCATGTCCCCAGTTTGATGTTTTGGTCGGGATCTTTTAAATCTATAGCTTTGGTATCCAATTTAATTTGCGGGGCAATCCAAGTGGCTGTGCTAGGCATTACCTGCATCAAACCCGTAGCACCGGCTACGGATGTGATTTTCGATTCAAACATGGACTCTTGGCGCATCAAGGCAGTAACTAGCAAGGGATTAAGTTGGCGTTCGGCAGACCATTTTTTAATTTCTTGCTGATAAGGAAAGGGATAACGGGCTTGCCAGTAAGTTACCTGTTGGCTGAGGGCTTCATATTCGGCTTGTTCTTCTGGTGTTTCCCGGTCTTCCAATCGAGAAATAATACCAATTCCTGAGAGATTTTGTCCTCTGGCTAACCGCATTAAGCCTTCAGTGAATTGTTCTGCTACAGTGGGCTGCATTTTATTCAAAAATTCTGTTTCCCATTGCAGCCAAGCATCTCGGTCTTGACCTAACAAATACAATTCTTTAAAAGTTTCAGAACCAGCCGGAGGTACGGGACGTTGTTGGGGGACTACTTCTGGTTGTAGTTGGCGCACGGTGTCAAAGTTACCTACATTCAGCCCCAGAATTGTTGCCGATCGCCAGGCATAGTAAGAGTGAGGAAACTGGCTGAGGACATACTCATAAGCGGCTCTGGCTTCTTGTTCTTTACCTAATGCAGTGGCCCATTTACCTACCCAAAAACCTGCTCTGGGAGCCAAAATACTATTGGGATTGTTGGTGGCTATTGGTTGTGCCCATTCCCAAGCGCCTATGTAATCTCTGGCTTTGGCTTTTTCATTGGCTTGGTTCCAGCGATATTCAGCTGCTTCATTGGAATTAGGATACTGATTGATGAGTAATTGCCAAGCTTGTTGTGCTGATTTTTGATCCTTGAGTCCTTGATAAATTCTGGCTTTTTCGACTACCGCCCTACTAGCTTGTTGGGGAAATTTGGCTATTACCTGATCCAGATAAGGCAGGGCATCTTTACGCGTTCTGGCCATTTCCGCCAAACGTAACAAGCCTGTACCTGTATCACTGGCTTCAGGGAATTGCTGCACCAATTGATTGTAGGTGGCCATCGCCTTTTCCCGTTCTTTATCTCCTACCTGTAACCCCCGTGCGGCCCGGTAAAGGTTGGTTGGGGTTTTGGGTGCTTGTAGATAAGCTGCACCTGCTTTGGCAAATTGATTGTTATACCAGTAGGCTGCACCAATAGTTTCCCAGTCCTGGGCTTTGAGGTTGGGCTGTTTGACTAACTGATCTAGTACGCCGACAATACCTGGTTGGTTGTAGGCATATTTGGCTAAGATTAACCGCAATTGGGGCTGATTGGGATTTTCTTGTAACCGCTTATAGATAATGTCCCAAGTCAGGGGATGAGAAGGAAATTGCGCGATCGCCTGATCTTGAAGTTCCGGTAGGGCAATCAAATACATGGATCTTGCTGCGCCAGCTTCCTCTGGATACTCTCTGAGTACTCGTTGTCTCAGGTCAGAAGCTTTGCCGCTTTCACCCAATATATCCTGTGCTTGGGCTTGTTTGAGCAAGATGTAAGGGCCCAAACTAGGATAACTTCTTTCTAGTCCTTCAAGTAGACTCAGAGCCTTTTCTGCTTCTCTAATATCAATTAAATCACTGGCTAACAAATAGCGCGCCCGTTCTCTGTCTGGTGAACTGGAACCGTTAGCGATCGCTTCTAAGTTTGCGGCTCGTTCTGCGGGAGACTGTGATATTAGTGGAAATACGGCCGATTGCGCTTGGTTGGTATCAGATATTTGCCCAGAACTTTGCCCTAGGTTCAACAACTGTCCCAAGGATCTGCCAATGTCGGGTGCTGACACCATCGCCCCAGCTGAAAAGGCAAATAGTGCTGCGCCAGCAATGAGAGAAATATGTTTTTTTTGTAGTTTCTTCAGCATGAATACTCGCTGAGAAGTGCCAATGAATTTCTTGAAACTCTAACATTCCTGTCCATGAGTGTAATCACTTTTTGAGTTGAAATTGGAAATTTTGGAAAAATCAAGACTGTTGCCAGTACTGAATTTTAAATCACACTCTTGATCTGATTACATCTATCCTTAGTATATAGTGTGCAAATTTTTAGAGTTTCTTGAGGACAATTGTATACGCTGCGCCAGTTAAGGGACTGTGAAAAAGCAGGGGGGCTTTGGGGTGGTGAGATTATTTGTGTGAACACCATAGGGCGTGGAGCATCTCGCACACAGCCCCAATCCCATCACCGTCTAGCTAATTCTGGGGTACGCCCTGTTAAACCAATCATCAACTTAAGAGAAAACACTTTTAACACAGGTACTCGCCGCATGAGCCATAAACCTAAGCGACGAATGACTACTAATGGTAAGAAGTTGTTAGAAAACATCCGATCTAACAAATCAGTGAAGCCTAAGATTGTCAGGTTTTCTCGCTGACGCCAACTTTCATAGCGTTTGAGGATTTTAATATTACCAATATCTTCACCTGCTGTATGTGCTTTTTGGATCACTTGTGCCAAAGCTGCGGCGTCCCGAATGCCCAAATTTAAACCTTGTCCGCCGACGGGATGACAGTTGTGGGCGGCATCACCAATTAAGGCTAATCTAGGTAGGACATAGCGATCGCTTTGCATGAGTTGTACTTGAAAAATAAAGCGATCGCCTAGCAATTCCAACTTACCCATATGATCACCATAGCGACGACTGAGTTCTACTAAAAATTCCTCGTCATTTAAGGCACACAAGGCTTTGGCTTCTTCATGAGGGGCTGTCCAGACAATCCGACAACGGTTCCCCGGTAACGGTAATATGGCAAATGGGCCGCTAGTCCAAAATCTTTCGTAGGCAGTGTTGTTGTGGGGTTTTTCTGGTTTGACAAATGCTACAATACAAGATTGCCAATATTTCCAACCAAAGGTTTTAATACCCGCAGCTTCACGGATACGCGATCGTGAGCCATCGGCTGCCACAAGTAATCTACTACGGACTGTTTGGATTTTGTCAGCAATTTTGATATCTACGGCTATTATGTCCTGCTGGTATTGCGTTTTCACCACTTCCGCTGGACAAAGATAAGTCACATTGGCACAATTTTGCACAAATTCCTGCAAAGGCTGTAGCAGTGCTTGGTGTTCAGCGACATAGCCTAGTTCTGGCGTACCTATATCATCTGTGGCAAATTCCACTACATCGGGATAATCGGCATCAGACAGACGAACTTGGCAATATTTGGCAATTTGCGGCGATATTTGATCCCAAACTCCAATACCCTGGTAAATGAGTGCCGAAAGCATGTGAACTGCATAGGCTTGCCCTTTGGCTACTGCGGCTGATGCTACTCTGGCCTCAATCAGCAGGACACTCAAGCCAGAATCTTTTAAAGCAGAGGCTAGGGTTAAGCCAATAATTCCACCACCGACAATTACCAAATCATAATCATATCCCTGGGGATTTGGTGGTGTTTGTGGAAGAGAAAGAGTTTGATGAACCTGTGTGAGCGCCATTGTTAAGATAAATTAAGGCATCCTAGCTATTATTTTTACGCAATTACGCTATTTAGAGCAAGTTGATTTAGAGGCTAAGGGCGCTGAGGCTAACGATTAAGGAAAAAGAAAAATTTTCATGTTGGGAGTAATGATTGATGAAGTTAATTTCTGAACCATCGATTCCTGTGAAAATACATAAAATGAAGGAACGGGTGCGATGGCTTGATCCTCAGATTGTCTCACAAGGGATCGACCAAACCAGTATGGTCATTGATGACGGTAAGGAGGATCATCCGGAATTTTCCTTTATGGTAATTGGTGATACTGGGACAAAATTTCATTATGGTCAACATCCCCAACGCAAAGTCGCGGAACTGATGCTTCCCCACAAAGACGAGTGTAGTTTTGTCTTACACACTGGCGATGTGATTTATACGGTGGGTTCTCATGAATATTACGTAAATAAATTTATCGAACCTTATCGAGAATTTCTGCAAGGTGGCGACAACCCCGAAAAGATTCCCTATGACCAAATGGTATTTAATCTGCCGTTTCTGCCTGTGCCGGGTAATCACGATTACTATGATGTACCGTTGATGTATCGTTTGTTAACCGGCAGTACGCTACGATTACGGCGGATGCTACGTTACAAAGATATTGAGATTGGCTGGCATGGATCAAATCAAGGTGATGCTTATGCTAAGGCATTTATTGATTATCTAGCTGCGATCGCTTCACCGGCAGATTTACAACTACATTTAGAACAGCACTATACTGCAAAAACTCACACGGGGCGCTGCTTGCGTTATCAACCAGGAACATTTACCCGTGTTCCTAACCGATATTATACTTTTCGTTATGGTGGTATTGACTTTTTTGCTCTAGATTCTAATACCTTTAATGACCCCTCACCTTTACCACAGACTCCAGAGGGTAAAATTGACCGCACAGTCTTACAAAAGCGTCGCCAAGAAATAGACCATGAAGAAATGCAGATTTTAGCAGCGTGTGACAAATTTAACGCTAATAAATCAGCAGATGCGGAAAAAATCGATTATCTCAATGCCAAATTAGACCAAATTAATGAAATCAAAATCGATATCGAAAAACAATTGGCTTCACACACTATGGCCATGATTGATTTTGAACAACTTGATTGGTTACGCAACAGACTCATCGAATCTTGGAACACCTCAGAAGTGCGGGGAAGAATTATTTATTTTCACCATCCACCCTACGTTACAGAAGCTACAAAATGGAATCAGGCGCAAACCTTAGCAGTTCGCCACCGCCTACGCTGGGTATTTGCACAAGTAGCAGAAACTCTAGGTTCCTTAGTGAAAGAACGTCCCATAGTCGATTTAATATTAAACGGCCACGCCCACTGTTTAGAATATCTCCGCACAGTGGATACAGGATATGCCGATTCTCACATCAACTGTATTATTTCCGGTGGTAGTGGACATTTACCCCGACGCCAGCGTTTAGAAGGAACTGAATTAGAGGAGATTTTCACCGATATTCCCGGTCGTCCCGCGCGGAAAGTTGCCGATTCCCTACTATTCCTTGGTCGGAATGGTCACAATGAATATAGGCGGTTCCCGTATTCATGCGTACGTATTGACGTTCAAGATGGTAATCCACCCAAATTTATTGTCAGACCTTTAGTAGCCGAACGTTTTGGTGAACAATGGCACACGCCTGAAATTCAGCCATTCGTGATTTAAACTCAAAAAGTTCAGCGTACCGCTGTATTCATCAAAATGAAACAATTGATACTGTTTACCTTCTTAATACTAGGAAGTTTTTTCTTTAACCCAACTACCGCAGCCATTGCAGATACAGCAACCAACACAGTTTACGAACAGTTAGCGCACCCAAGCCCCGATGGTATCGGCAAAAACTACATGGGGCGAGAAATAGCCAAAGTCATGGGACACACAGGTGTCGGTTGGCTAGAACGCAGCAGTCGGGAAGTAGAAGAACAACCAAGTAAAGTCGTAAGTGTGCTGAATTTACAAGCCGATGATGTAGTGGCTGATATTGGTGCAGGTACAGGTTACTTCAGCTTTCGCATGGCGCCGTTATTAACAGAGGGAAAAGTTTTGGCTGTAGATATTCAGCCAGAAATGTTAGATATTCTTGAGTTTTTCAAACAAGAGAAAAATATTCCTAATGTTGAACCTATTTTGGCAACACTGACTAATCCTAACCTCCCACCTGACAGCATAGATTTAGCATTGATGGTTGATGCTTATCATGAATTTGCATATCCCCAGGAAGTGATGCAAGGAATTGTCCAAGCCTTAAAACCAAATGGTCGGGTAGTGTTGGTTGAGTACCGGGGTGAAAATCCGTTTATTATGATTAAACGGCTGCACAAGATGACTCAAAAACAAGTTCGTCAAGAAATGCAAGCTGTTGGTTTAGTTTGGCGAGAAACCAAAAACTTGTTACCCCAACAGCATTTGATGGTGTTTGAAAAACAAACTTTTAATAATTCGTAATTACGAAGTTGGTTTGTGTGAGTTTTATGACAAGGGTTTTAAGCTGACACTTTTGGTTGTACTATCCCAAATTATCCAGTTACAGGAGTTGTCTACTTCTTCGGCGTTATTTGTCACTTTAAAATACACCTTATCTTTGCCCTTGGGTTCAATAGCAAAGTCGGCATTTTGGGCATACACAACTTTGAAACCTTTATCTCTTAAACAATACATAGCCCAAGCTTTTAATGATTGCTTATGTGGTTCGTGGGGAATTGGTGGGTTGGTGATTGTTTCTTCGATAACTTGAAACATTTGTATTGGTTCTCTCATCAAAATAAGTTAATTTTTTACTTATTTACCATAAATATAGTAGCTCCAAATGAGTTGCCAATAAATCTATTATCTATTGCCCATTACTTACCATCGTACTCACAATGGGAATTGCGATCGTAAACTCGGTTCCCATAACCAAGGGAGAATTGACTTCCATAATGCCATGATGTTTTTCCACGATAATTTGATGGGCAATGGACAAGCCAAGTCCAGTGCCTTTACCAACAGATTTTGTGGTAAACAATGGTTCAAATAGTCGTTGTTTGATCCGCTCAGGGACACCAATTCCATTATCAGCAATCCGAATTACAACCCAATTTTGTGTATTTATTTCTGTGGTAATTTTAATTTGAGGAATGTGATCTTTTATTTTGCCTTGGCTAATAACTTCATCAATAGCATCAATTGCGTTTGCCAGAAGGTTCATAAATACTTGATTTATCTCTCCGACATAGCAGTTTACCTGTGGTAATGTTCCATAATTCTTAATAACTTCAATGGAGGGACGATCGCCATTACCTTTCAGGCGGTGTTGTAAAATCAGCAACGTACTGTCTAGGCCGAGGTGCAAATCCGCAGGTATTTTGGCATCGCTATCCGAGCGAGAGAAGCAGCGGAGTGAATTAGAAAGGTGCTGAATTCGTTCAGATCCTAATTTAAGTGAACTCACAATTTTTCCTAAATCTTCGAGAACAAAGTTCAGATCTAGGGCTTCAATAAAAGTTGTAATTTTGGCTGTTGGGTGGGGATACTCTTGTTCATATAGTAGGAGCAGCTCGGTTATTGCGGCAATGTATTCCTTTAAAGGCGGGATATTGTTGGTGATAAAGCTGATGGGATTATTCATTTCGTGAGCAATACCAGCGATTAATTCTCCCAATGTCGAGAGTTTTTCTTGCTGTACCAGTTTGACTTGTGCTTGTTGTAAAGCAGAAGTGCGATCGCTAACTTGTTGTTCTAGGGATTGAGTTAATTGCTTGAGTTGTAAATGCACTCGCACTCTAGCGATAACTTCTTCTTGGGCGAATGGTTTAGAGATATAATCTACGGCACCAAGAGAAAAACCTTTCGTTTTGCTTTGTATATCTGCTAAGGCTGTGGTGAAAATAATGGGAATGTGTTGAGTCACAGGATTGGCTTTCAGGCGACAACAGGTTTCAAATCCGTCAATACCCGGCATTTGTACATCCAGTAAAATCAAATCTGGTTGATTCCGTTCTGCTTGGGCGATCGCACTTTCGCCATCGACTGCAACACGGAAGCGTAAACCCTCTCCAGTGAGTGCTGCGGATAAGACAGACAAATTGGTCGGATTATCATCAACAATTAGAATAAATCCGTTACTAAAAAACTTGGTCATGATGCATATAAAGGTGAAGTTTATTTACGCCAAATCAATTCATGTATTGTTGAATAAATGTTTCTAAACGTTTGAGTTGAAAGTTGCTAGCTAACTGGATGATTTGGCAAGAAAAGGCACTTAATTGCTCATCAGATACAGCAAGTTTTTGAGCTATTTCTAAAATTGTTTGAATATCTCCATCTTGGGATAATTTGAAAAATTCTTGTAAAATTTCTGGGGCAGGAGGAATTATATTTACTGACAGATTAGAACTATTTACATCAGTTTTGCTAGTTGTATTTGTTTTGTTTTCATATAGCCATTCCAGGTGCAAAAATTTTCGCAGCAATTCTAGCAGGGTTTCAACTTCTATCGGCTTTGGCAGAAATGCATCTGCACCGACATCAATACTTTTGTATTGGTCAACAGCAAAGACACTAGCTGAAGAAGCAATAACAGCTGTGTCTTTAAATTGCTCAGACTGACGCAAGCTTTTAATAAACTCAAATCCATCCATTTCTGGCATCACTAGGTCAGTAATAATCAAGTCTGGTTGATGGGCTTTAATTTGTTCCCATCCTTCTTGACCATGACTAGCTTCGATAACAGTAAATCCTATCGGCTCTAGTAAATTGACAATTACCGAGCGATTTTCCCATTTGTCATCGGCAATCAAAATTGTGCGTTTTTCTCCTTGATAACCAATAATAGTTCCTTGCTCAACTCTTCTAGAAACCTTTGCCCAGTCTCGAGATTCTAGCAAATCTAAATCAAACCAAAAAGTGCTACCTGTACCCAATTCACTTGTGACTTGAATTTGACTATTCATCAACGAAATGATTCTTTGGCTGATGGCTAGTCCTAAGCCCGTACCTTCTGTTTGTCGTTTCTGATTTCCTACTTGTTCAAAAGGCAAAAAGATTTTATTGACTTGCTCAGGGGTCATACCTGTACCTGTATCTGCTATTTCAAAGCGAATTTTATATATGATTTTTCCATTGTCATTTTCTCCTTGATTAATGACCTTAACTGTGAAGGTAACACTGCCTTGTTGAGTAAATTTAATAGCGTTACCAAGTAAGTTAATTAAGACTTGCCGCAAGCGTTTTTCATCAGTACGAACTCCTGTTGGTAAATCAGGATCAAGTTGTAGATGAAATTTGATCACTTTTTGTTCGGCGCGGATGCGACAAATTTCGCTGACACTATCTAGAAACGCAGGTAAATAAAAATCAATGAAATTTAATTCCAACTTTCTGGCTTCAATTTTAGCGAGATCCAAAACATCATTAATTAAGGTTAATAGATGAGAGCCACATTCATAAATAATGCTGATTCCCTTACTGCCTTTTTCAGTAAAAGATTCTGTACGCTGAAGGATTTGTGTATAGCCAAGAATACCGTTGAGGGGTGTGCGTAACTCATGACTCATGTTGGCGAGAAATTCACTCTTAGCTTGGTTGGAGTTATTGGCTATTTC
Source organism: Anabaena sp. CCY 9613 (assembly GCF_963920895.1). Classification (NCBI taxonomy): domain Bacteria; kingdom Bacillati; phylum Cyanobacteriota; class Cyanophyceae; order Nostocales; family Nostocaceae; genus Anabaena; species Anabaena sp. CCY 9613. The sequence goes on along the minus strand of NZ_CAWUDE010000009.1, from coordinate 31,807 downwards.
CTCTGCTTGGCGTAATTCTTTTTCAATGCGCTTGCGCTGGACAATTTCATCTGCAAGCACTCGATTGATAGCTTCTAATTGAGCGGGACTAGGTAATGTGAGAGCTTGAGGTATGAGATAAATTAATGCAAATGCCGTATATATAGAAATAATAGCCGTGATAGCTTTAAGTCCACCTGCAATCCAATAATCAGGATGCCAAAGCGTCCAAATTTCCATTAAATGTCCAGTACCACAGGCAATGATAAAAGCACCAAATAATAGAAAAACTCCGTTGAAAGGAACGTCTCTGCGTTGAGAAATAAAGTAGATCAGTAAAAGAGGAATAGAATAATAGGCTAAGGCGATGGTGGCATCAGAGATAATGTGGAGCCATACTAGTCCAGTTTTCCAGAGATAACAATGTCCGTGGGGAATAAAACCGTTTGAGTAAAAAAATGCCAACATGATGCTAGTTGGATTTGCTATGTATGTTTGTAAACTAAGTATTCCCCAACATTGCGTGTAAGTAGCATGATAACCGCAGAAATTTTCTTAGTTAGCCTATTGTTAAAGCATACATAGTGATTCTTTTATAAAACGGTTAAAAAAATACTAAGTAATTGAGCAAAATTAAATTTATTCGTGGAGACAGCTAATAACATTGCAATTGTAGCCCAAGGTACGCTATGGCTTTAAGCGCAGCCATAACCACAGAGCTTTATGCAATTAAATAACTCAGGTGTAATCCAAGTTTCTAGGCTGGGACATAACATGAAACAGTTTTATATGGGATCACAACGAATTTCAATCATCAAGCCATCTGGGTCATAAAAGTATACACCTCTACCAGTGGGACGAGTCACTGGGCCGTGAGCGATCGCAATGTGATTTTCCTGCAATACTGCCAATGCTTGCTCAAATAATCGCGGATCGATGTCAAAAGCCAGATGGTATGCTCTAGTAAACTTATTGTCAGGATTGGAATCTGGTGGTGCTAATTCTGGTTCCCAAAATAAATCGAGAATTGTACCATCGGGGGTGACGAAATTGGCAACTTTCCCGGCGTTGACAAGTTCCACTAGGGTAGCAGGTACTTCGGCCCCGGTGAGTTCGTGCAAACCCAGAATATGACCATAAAAGTGTCGAGAAGCTTGCATATCTTGGACGTTGAGGGCAACATGATGTACCTTCCGGAGATTGCCTGCAACTAAGATGGTTTTGGGGGTAGTGCTAGATTGCATACTAGTAACTGCTCCTGTAAAGCTCGATTATCGTTGATATTCGTCGCCACAATCGCCAATTAATTGATATAAATCCTGTGACTGGCGAGATATAGAATTAAGGCGATGGCTATCTTTTTGATCTAGTTTAAGATTTTAATGTTTAATTATCTAATGCCAACCAGTTTCGGCTTGTTCTAGAACATAAACAGCAACATCTTCTATTTGCTGTGAAGTGAGACGGTCTTTGTAGGCTGACATGTTATTTTTACCATTAGTGACTATAGATGCGATCGCTTCGACGGAATCCATACTATATTTCTGGAGGGCTTTTTTGTGCAAGTTCTTACCCCGCCTGATGATGTTACCGCCATTGATATGACACCCAGCACAATGAACACTAAACACCTCTGCACCATTACTGATATCTGAGGCGATCGCAGGCAATGTAAAATTACTAAAAAATAAAAAAATTGTTGCTAATAACACTGTTAATAGTCTTTTCATTCACATACTCCGGATACTGAGTTAGCTTAGTGACATTGCAGCCCATCCTACAAAGATTCAAAGTCAGTGATAAATCCCGTATATTTGGCACAATTTTCCTGAAACGTCTCAGCATCGCTGATATCTTCTATTTTGTATGCCATAATCCGTGTTTCATCGGGCATTTTTTTAGAAGAAATACACTCGCATGGATACTGATCTGCCATCTTTTTAAAATCAGCCCCATATTGTTTCCAGGCATCACCAGAACAAGTAACATTTACACGCCACATAAGGAAATTGATTGACTACTAACTATTACTTATCATCCCATAAATAGGTAAATACTTACAAAGTATGTATGGAGAAGGAGGAAGAAAAAGTAAACGCATAATAGTCAATCAGAAAAACTTCCCGAATGAATCGCTTCTTTGTGTCCTCTGCGTCTCTGGGGTTTGTTTAAAAAATCATGATCGCCGCTTTTACTAGCACAGAATTTATATCTAAAGGAAGTGCCCAAAACTTAAAATACATTTCATAATATAGATGTAACACAATACCTAATAAAAATTAGGAATACCTCAACATGTCTAACAACATCAAAGAAAAAATCCAAACTGACCTCAAACAAGTTCAAGAAACTGGACAATTAAGAACCGAAAGAATTCGGGAAATTGTCAAATCTGCTGTTTCTCAGGTAAGTTCAGAATTTAAAACAGGTTCCAAAGAAATTCGTTTACTTGTCAAAGACGCTGTTTCTGCTGTCATTGAAAATCTCCAAGACAAAAGTACAGAAATTAAAGAAGATGTGACAGCTTCTATTGAAGGCGCACTAGAAGGAGTCAACAGTAAAAGACACGAAGCTATTGTGAAAACCCAAGCAGAAGTCAAAAGACTACAAGCTCAATTAGACAACGAAGAAGAACAAATTCAGCAAGAAGTTGATGGAATTTTAGCAGAAATTGAAGATACAGGCAAAGATAAAACTGCTGAAACTAAAAGCGCCATTGACTCTGCGGTTAATGCCATCAAAGATAGTGAAGAAGTATCTTTATTGAAGAAACGCTATGCACAACTGCAAGCGCAACTAGCTATTGTTCGAGCTAATTTGGCTGCACGGTATGGCGGACGCTCTGAGGAAGTTAAAGATTATATAGATGAAGCAAAAAACTGGTATAATCAAGCCCGTCCCCAAGCTGAAGTTTTAGCTACACAAGTAGAAGAGAAGCGATCGCAGTTAGAAGATAAACTAGGAGAAGCAGGTTCTTCTCTAGCTTACAAGGAGCGCCAAATCAAACAAACTCTCAGGGAATTACTGTTATCAGCAGCTGACTTATTTAAAGATAAAGAACTTGCTGATAAAGATGAACAACTTACAAAGAAATAGCACGCTATTTTAACCATAAATGTACATAAAATGGTTTCCAGAGTTGTCAAATATTAAAATAATAGGGTAGGTAAGTTACCACCCTATTTTGCTTTATCTATGAAAAAAATCATGGCAGAGAAATAGCACTGCTACATCTCTACCAAAAAAAATTAGTAACTACCTCTTTCTGTACTCATTTGTTCTTCATGCTTGGCAATAACCCAAACGGCATGAATACTACCGGGAAGCCAGCCTAAAAGTGTCAGTAAAACATTAATCAGTAAAGTTGGGCCTACACCCACTGTCAGGAAAACGCCTAAAGGAGGCAATACTAAACCTAGAAGAAAACGAACTATTTTCATGATTTGTTGCTGGTGTTTGATGAAGTGCTAATGAAGATACTGAATTGTCGTAATTCAGCTATTGGATGCGATTACTTATCTAGCTAGAAGGTAATTCACCTTGGGTATTGACATCACTACTGTTTAAAGCAGGATTTCTTGCAGCAAAGTAATTGTTGATGAAAGTGCTAGCAAAAGATAGAATCACTGGACCTAGAATAAACGCAATAATTCCTCGGACTGCGAACCCAGGTACTAGCAACGCTGCTAACCAGAAACAGAAACCATTGACGATCAGTGAAAAGGCACCTAATGAAACAAAGTTCAGTGGCAATGAAAGAGTAGAAAGCACTGGCTTCACTGAACTATTAATCAGTCCAATTGCGAAACCAGCAATCAAAGCCGCCGGAAAATTAGCTAGGTTAACTCCAGGAACCACTAAATCGACAATTAGTAAGCTTAGTGCTGTAGCTATGATAGTTAAAAGTGTTCCCCACATTTTTTTTACCTAAAAATAAAAGATAGAGTGTACGCGAATCTTAATTACTATCTTGAACAATATTCTCGACTTTTACATCTTTTTTCCGATAGATTTAGCTTCTACCATTAGGCTGATTATAGAAAAAACTTATAGCAGTATCTCCCCGCTAAATAAAAGGTTTTTCTCACTCCTCATTACCCCTTATCCCCAGAGGGGGCCCCGAGTTCCCCACTCCCCACCTACGCTATTGTTTGACTGCTTTCATCGATAAACTAATTCGCTTTAATTTTTCATTAACTTCTAACACCCTGACTTGCACAACTTGTCCTACTTTGACAATTTTTTTGGGGTCATCTACGAATCTGTCAGCCAGTTGAGAAATATGTACTAAACCATCTTGATGTACGCCAATATCTACAAACGCACCGAAGTTAGCAACATTTGTGACAATTCCCTCTAAATCCATTCCCACTTGTAAATCGGTGATTTCCTTAATGCCTTCTCTAAAAGTGGCATACTTAAATTCTGCACGGGGGTCTCTACCGGGTTTATCGAGTTCGCTGATAATATCTCGCAATGTCGGTTCACCAACGCTATCGGTGACGTATTTCTTCAAGTTGGTCTTTTTGAGTTGTGCAGCAATTTGGGTTACTTGATTTAAAGGTACATCCAAATCAGCTGCGATCGCCTGCACCACTGAGTAACTTTCTGGATGGACTGCGGTATTATCTAAGGGGTTATCTCCCCCACGAATTCGCAGAAAACCCGCAGCTTGTTCAAAGGCTTTTGGCCCCAACTTTGTCACCTTCAATAGTTGGCGGCGATTTTTAAAGGCTCCATGCTGGTTGCGATAAGCAACAATATTATTAGCAACTGTGGCGGTAATTCCGGAAACAAAAGTTAACAATTCCTTGGAAGCGGTATTCAAGTCTACACCAACGTAGTTAACGCAACTTTCTACGGTGTCATCTAGTTTCTTTTTTAGCAACTTTTGATCAACGTCGTGCTGATATTGTCCCACACCGATAGACTTAGGATCAATTTTCACTAGTTCCGCTAGTGGGTCTTGCAAACGGCGACCGATACTAATGGCGCCACGTACGGTAATATCCAATTCGGGAAACTCTGCGAGTGCGACTTTACTAGCAGAATATATTGATGCCCCAGATTCATTTACCATGACTTTAATCGGTTGACGGTCGATGGCTTGTAATACTTGGGTGATAAACTCATCTGTCTCGCGGGAAGCTGTACCGTTACCAATTGCAATCAACTCAATTTGATATTTTTCAATTAAACTTTTAATAGTTTGAGCTGCTTTGGCGCGTTGTTCAGCCGCTTGATGTGGAAACACCGCCTGATATTCTAAAAATTGTCCTGTTTGGTCAAGTACTACAACTTTACACCCAGTTCTAAACCCTGGGTCTATAGCTAGAGTCGGTTTCATCCCCGCTGGCGCAGATAGTAACAATTCGCGCAGATTCGTTTCAAAGGTCTTAATGGACTCAATATCAGCATCAGTTTTCTTCAGGGAAATCACTTCACCCACGATGGAAGTCTTCATTAGCCGATTAAATGCATCTTTCAGCATCGCCTGATAAAAATCGCGGATTACGCGAACTTTTGTCTGAATTTCTTTTGATTCCAGATAAGAAAGTACCAAATCTTCATCAAAAACAATTTCATAGTTTAAGATTCCCTCAGCATCACCCCGACACAACGCCAACATATTATGGGGTGCAATATTTCTCACCTGAATTTGATAGTTGCGGTACATTTCAAACTTAGTTGTACCTTCGGGATAATCATTTTTAATGCGGGAAACAAAGACTCCCTCTACTAACAGATAATCACGCAGATATGCCCGTAGCTCGGCTTTTTCTGCTACCTCTTCCGCTAAAATATCCGCAGCACCTTTCAACGCCTCTTGGGGTGTTTTCACTTCCTGATTCTCAGAAACATACTTCGCTGCTTCTGCTTCCAGTGATGCTGTAACGCCATTCTTGACATTCAGCGACTTGATAAACTCTGCTAGTGGTTCTAGTCCTTTTTCTCTAGCAATAGTGGCGCGGGTACGTCGCTTGGGTCGATAAGGTAGATATAAATCCTCAAGTTCAGTTTTTTGTAAACAGGCGGTAATTTTGGCTTTCAGGTCATCTGTTAGTTTACCTTGTTCGGCGATCGCCTTTAAAATCACCGATTTTCGTTCTTCTAATTCGGTTAAATAAGTATATCGCTCAAACAAATCCCGCAGTTGCACTTCATTCATCTCACCAGTGCGTTCTTTGCGGTAACGTGCAATAAACGGAACTGTCGCCCCCTCCGCCAAAAGTTCCAGTGCATTTTGTACCTGATAAGGTTTGAGGTCTAATTCAGTCGCCAGTAATTGGGGAATGTTCAGCATCGGGTGTGTAGTGTCAAAAAGGTACTCCTAGATGTAATATGCTAGATCGTTCTCTCAACAATGGCACCAAAGATTCACTCATTGACCTGACAATTAGGTAATTTCAACCTTCTTGGCTATTTATTTCTCTAGATAATTTTGACAAAAATCCCCTTAGTTGTAAAATTAACCAAACTTATCAAAACAGTTTCAATCTACTTTTATCAACTGTTACGTTTTAGTTACGAGGATAGTAAAAATGCATTTTTCTTTTTTAATTCCGCTATGTACTGGTTTAGTAACTGGCTATGTGGCGAAAAAGTGTAATGACGAAATAGCATATCTTACAGGATTATTTACGGTTATCAGTTTGATATTGAGTTTAGTTTTAGCACCTTGGCAATTTCAGTTATTGTTGTTAATTCTTGTACTGGTTAGCACCAACAGATTTTTACATTAGCATGTTCACTAGGTTGATTCTTCCTGTGATCAATATAAAATCTAGCCTCTGGTAGATGTTTTTAGTAGCTTTCTTGAGTGGAGCGTGTAACGCTTCTCCCCCTTCACCGACACAGTAGCTCTTGGTAAAAGTCCAGTTTGTGTGAATTTATTAAACAGCAACTTCACAAGCTTTAGAAACTCCCATTAGTATCAACAGCATCAAAATTATGAACGAGAAGGTTGTTGATCATGGGGAATCCAGCAATGGCGATCGTAAATATTCTGTCAAAGTTATCAATCATCAAAACCGCCTATTTAAGCTTTTTTGGCACAAATACTGCTTAATTTACCCAAAATTAATATTTTGAGGTATGTACATTGTGCTTTAAAATGTGATTTTTTTATAAAATATACGTATTAATATCAATAAGCATATTATGTTAATTCAGCACTCTTGAGTGTCTCTGCGGCTCCTACCGATGACCGTAGCTGTCTGTACGTAACTTTACTAAAAAAATTGAGGACATCTAATAATTTAGACTGCTGACAAGACTAACGCCAGAACTTCAGTACATTACTTTCATGACAACTGCGACAGTAATGAAAAAACTATTCCTAGCTAGAGCTGGAGCCACATTTTTTGCTTTAACTACATTAGCGTTAGGTAAGGCAGAAGCAGCAACGATTGTGCTTGATTTTGAAGGAATTGGCCATCTTAATCCTGTTGGGAACTTCTACAATCAAGCACCTAATAACTTTGGTATTACTTTCTCTCCTAACGCCCTAGCCCTCGTTGATGCTGACGCTGGTGGTACAGGTAATTTTGGTGGTGAACCTAGCCCAGATACAATTTTATTCTTTCAAGAAGGATCTGGTGTAATTCTCAACGCACTCAACGGCTTTGACACTGGGTTCTCATTTTTTTACACATCTTTATTACCTAGATTCCCCGGAATTGTCACACTATATGACGGACTCAATGCCAGTGGAAATATACTTGCAACTTTAGAATTGGCAATCACACCATTTAATGAAGCACCTGATCCCACTGGCGACTATAGTCTATTAGTGCCAATCGGTGTATCATTTTCCGGAATAGCAAAATCAGTAGAACTCCAAGGGATACCTGATCAAATTGGTTTTGATAATATCACCCTAGGTTCTGCCTTCCCCATTGTGATTCAAGCTGTACCTGAACCAAGTGCGATGTTGAGTATCTTAGCGTTGGGTACTGTTGGTGCTACTACTGCACGGAAAAAATATCATAGCGGTAAGCGGATCACAAAAGCATAAAGCCCTGACGGGCATGGCTACGCCCCAAAAAAATTCACATAATCAATTGGGAAAAATTTGAATCTCAGGTTTCATCAACAGAAAAAGCACACCCTGTGGGAAAAGTAGCTGGGGAATTTTGAGTTAAAGAAAGAAACCCAGCCTCCAATTCTAGTCTCCATTGCCGCTGTTCCCCAGAAGTGACTCGACCTTCTTTACTCCCCAATCTCCACTCCCTTTTTTAAGGAATTACTAAGGTCGTTGTGTCCCCTTCCGGTGCTAGAGTGAAAGATGACATTGCATAATCTTATGTCTTCCAAGACCCTATCTGAAATATAGCTTCAATTATTAGGCTCAGCATGGTCACCACAGCAGAAAAAACAAACATTGGCTACATTACCCAAATCATCGGTCCAGTTGTAGACGTTAAATTTCCCGGCGGTAAACTGCCACAAATCTACAACGCTTTGACCATCAAAGGCACTAACGAAGCTGGACAAGAAATCAACCTCACTGTTGAAGTACAACAGCTTCTGGGCGACAACCAGGTGCGAGCTGTTGCAATGAGTTCCACTGATGGCTTAGTCCGTGGTCTGGAAGTTGTTGATACAGGTGCTGCCATCAGCGTACCAGTCGGTAAAGTTACCTTGGGCCGGATTTTTAACGTCCTGGGTGAACCTGTAGACAATCAAGGCCCTGTCAGTTCTCAGGACACCTTACCCATCCACCGTCCTTCTCCCAAATTCACTGATCTGGAAACCAAACCTTCGGTGTTTGAAACTGGGATTAAAGTTGTTGACCTCCTGACTCCCTATCGCCGTGGTGGTAAGATTGGTCTGTTCGGCGGTGCAGGCGTCGGTAAGACCGTAATCATGATGGAGTTGATTAACAACATCGCAACCCAGCACGGTGGCGTGTCTGTATTTGCTGGTGTGGGTGAGCGTACCCGTGAGGGAAATGACCTCTACAACGAAATGATTGAATCTGGGGTAATCAACAAAGATAACCTCAACGAATCAAAGATTGCTCTAGTTTATGGTCAAATGAACGAGCCACCCGGAGCGAGAATGCGGGTTGGCCTGTCAGGCTTGACTATGGCAGAATACTTCCGTGATGTTAACAAGCAAGACGTACTGCTGTTTATTGACAACATCTTCCGGTTCGTACAAGCAGGTTCAGAAGTATCGGCGCTGTTGGGTCGGATGCCTTCAGCGGTAGGATACCAGCCAACATTGGGAACCGACGTAGGTGCATTACAAGAACGGATCACCTCGACTACAGAAGGTTCAATCACCTCGATTCAAGCAGTATACGTACCTGCGGACGACTTAACCGACCCTGCACCTGCAACCACCTTTGCTCACTTGGATGGAACCACAGTATTGTCTCGTGGTTTAGCCGCTAAGGGTATTTATCCCGCAGTTGACCCATTGGGTTCTACCTCCACCATGTTGCAGCCGGAGATTGTCGGTGACGAACACTACAGCACTGCTCGTGCTGTGCAGTCAACTTTGCAACGTTACAAAGAACTTCAAGACATCATCGCCATTCTGGGTCTAGATGAATTGTCTGAAGAAGACCGTCTGATCGTAGCACGGGCACGGAAGGTTGAGCGTTTCTTATCTCAACCGTTCTTTGTAGCTGAAGTATTCACCGGTTCTCCTGGTAAATATGTAAAGTTGGAAGATACCATTAAGGGCTTCCAAATGATTTTATCTGGTGAATTGGATGAACTACCAGAACAGGCTTTCTACTTGGTGGGCGACATTAACGAAGCAAAGGCAAAAGCTGAAAAGCTGAAGGGTTAATTCGTAATGCCTCTTTCAGAGGAGCTTCGCTAACGTAATTCGTAATTCGTAAGGCAGTCCGGTCTTGGTGGTTCCCTCAAAGAGGAACTGCCGCACCCGGAGGGTAATTTGTAATTATCTTGCTAATTACGGGTTATGGATTGCTAGTTATTAGTGGTCACCAATGAGAAATTATTAATATGGCTTTAACTGTTCGTGTAGTTTCCCCAGATAAGACAGTATGGGATGCTGTGGCTGAAGAAGTGGTTCTACCTAGTACTACTGGTCAGTTGGGTATCTTAAGTGGACACGCACCTCTGTTGACGGCTTTGGATACAGGCGTGATGCGCGTCCGGGCTAGCAAAACTGACAATTGGCAAGCGATCGCTTTATTGGGTGGCTTTGCTGAAGTCGAAGAAGATGAAGTGACAATTCTGGTCAATGGTGCTGAACGTGGCGACACTATTAAACTTGAAGATGCTCGTACAGCTTATAACCAAGCTCAAACACGTCTCAATCAAGTTCCAGCAGGAGATCGTCAAGCACAAATTCAGGCAACTCAAGCCTTTAAACGCGCCCGCGCTCGTTTTCAAGCAGCTGGCGGCTTAGTCTAAAAATTGACATATCACAAATTAGGGTGGGCTATCAGCTCACCCTAAGTATTTTAAAAGAGATATTACGAATTACGAATTACCAACTGCCAACATTGTTGAGCGATCGCCCAGTCTTCTTGAGTTTTAATGACTAATACGCGGATTTGGGAATCCTCTGTAGCTATATCTTCATCAACAGGCTGCTGCTGATTTTTAGACGGGTCAACTTTCAATCCCAAAAACCCAAAGGCTTCACAGGCTGCTTGGCGGATTCCTGGGGATTTTTCACCGATCCCGGCGGTGAATACTAACGCATCTAATCCTCCTAAACTGGCTAGCATGGAACCAATACCAGCCCGTAGGCGATGCACATACATATCCCAAGCTAATTGAGCGCGGTAATTACCTTGGGCGATCGCCTCAATTACCTGGGGTAAGTCGCTGGATACTCCCGAAATTCCACGTAATCCAGAAGCTTTATTTAATACATAATCTAATCTTTCGGCAGAGTAATTTGATTGTCTTAATAAATAAATTAAAATCCCTGGGTCAACTGCACCAGAACGACTACCCATCATCAACCCATCAAGGGGTGTGAAGCCCATAGTGGTGTCAACACTGCGACCATTTTTAATTGCTGCTAACGAGCAACCATTACCTAAATGACAAGTGATTAATTTGAGGGATGCTAAATCTCGGTTGAGAATTTGAGCCGCACGTCCAGAGCAATATTGATGACTGATACCATGAAACCCATAGCGGCGGATACCTTGCTCTACCCACTCATAGGGGCCAGGATAAATAGCTGCTGCATCAGGCAGACTGGCATGAAATCCAGTATCAAACACTGCCACTTGGGTAACATCTCCTAAGCTTTGCTCTATGGCTTCTATGCCTTCTAAAGCGGCTGGATTGTGTGCAGGAGCCAGACTAGACAGATTGGATATGGTCTGTTTCACATTCTCTGTGATCACCACACTTTTCCTGTATTCTTGCCCACCATGTACTATGCGGTGTCCCACCACATCAATTTCTGAAAGATGATCGATGACCTTGGTAGCTCCACGACTGAGGGTATAAAGCATATAGGCGACATGGGCGCGGCGCGAATCACCATAAATTGATTCTTGCAGCGTTTCACCCGTCGCTGTTTTCACTTCAATTTCTGCCACACTCCGGTCTTGAGTCCAGTTAACTTTTCCTTCCCAAAGGGGTTGGGGTGCTTGATGAGGAAGTTTATGATCTGCAATTTCATACAGACAACTTTTTTGGCTACTAGATCCAGCATTCAGAACTAATACTTTCATTACTTTTACCTATTTGATGTTTGTGAACAGTTAACTATATGAGTGCTAATTTTCAGCTATTAAATATACTCATTACCACTAATTCAAGAAAGGCAAAACGTGAAAAGTTTCCAGAAGCTGTATTCAATTACAATCTTGCTATTGGCCTTCATCTATCCGCCGGCTATGGCTGAAGCTAAAGATAGTCAAAATAATGTTCTCCAACAGCAGAATGTGGAACTAGAGACAAATTTAATAGGGGAAGGAGATACCAGTCCAGAACTTTTGTTAGCTCAGAGACATCGTAGAAGACGCTATCGTAACAACCGTTCCACACGACACCGCTATAACCGGAGAACACGTAATCAACGACACTATCGTGGCAGAAGAAGATATCCACGTATTCGTTATAGTGGACAATACTATCGCCGTGGACAATGGCAGTTAGTGCGCGATCGCCGTGGCAGATTAATGTATGACTGGAGAAGACATTAAATCAGTAAACAGTGAACGATGATTACTGATTCAGGCTTTTGAGGACTTCCAGAAATTAAATTATCCCATGTTGTAGGGTGGGCATTCTGCCCGCCCTTGATAATTAGCAGGTAAGATGCCTGCTCTACAAACAATTTGGGAATACTTGTTTACTTGAAAAGCCCTTATGTCTCTTTATTAATAACTGATTGATGCTGAGAACAACAGGTTGAAGATGTTCTCCCCAACCTGTTTTGTCAATGCTCAGAATAGTGCCGTTAGTGGCTGGCGATGACTTCTCCTTCCAGGCGAGTTAGTCGTTCTGCCAAAAGTTGTTCTAAAGAAACTAGTGCTTTGGTGAAGCCATCAATACCTTCTGCTAGTTTGTCAGATGCCATGCGGTCAGCAGCGTGCATCTTGTCAAAGGTAGCTTGATCAACGGAGATTTTTTCAATTTTCAATTCAGCTACTTTAGCAGCATCAAGTTTGCGAGGTAGTTCGCCAATGGTAGCTTGCAATTCCGCCAACAGCGCTGGAGAGATTGTCAGCAAGTCACAACCAGCAAGTTCGGTGATTTCGCCAATGTTACGGAAGCTGGCTCCCATGACTTCGGTTTTATGGCCGAATTTCTTGTAATAGTTGTAGATTGTAGTGACAGATAATACTCCTGGATCTTCAGCAGCGGGGTAGCTATCTTTGCCTGTATCTTTTTTGTACCAGTCCAAAATCCGACCAACGAAGGGCGAAATCAGAGTAACACCAGCCTCAGCACAGGCGATCGCTTGGTGTAAACCAAACAACAAGGTCAAGTTACAATGAATACCTTCTTTCTCCAAAATTTCCGCAGCGCGAATACCTTCCCAGGTAGCGGCAATTTTAATTAGTACGCGATCGCGGTCAACGCCAGCAGCTTTGTACTGAGCAATTAATTCTCTAGCTTTGGTAACGGTAGCTTCTGTATCAAAAGACAAACGGGCATCTACTTCTGTAGAAACGCGACCAGGAATAATTTGTAAAATCTTTAACCCGAAAGCTACTGCCAAACGGTCAAAAGCCAAAGTAACTATATCGGCTTGGCTAGCACTAGAGCCGGCATCTTTCTTGGCTTGCAGCAAAGTTTGGTCAACGATTTCTTGATATTCTGGCATCTGTGCCGCCGATGTAATCAAGGAAGGATTTGTTGTGGCATCTTGGGGTTGCACCTTCTCAATTGCTTTGATATCCCCTGTATCTGCAACCACAACTGTCATTTGACGCAATTGCTCTAGTAAACTTTTAGACATAAATTTCTCCGTGAGTTGTGCTTGTTCAGGACTTACTTAAATTCCCTTCTTGGTTACTTTGTCCTGTTCTTGAAAATTCTGATTTTGGCAATCTTACTTAAACATCGCCTAAATTTACTGGCAGTCTAGAGCCTCAGCCCTATTCTAGGCGTGTTAAGCCAAAATTGGCTGTCCAATAGAATGCACTTTAATTAAACTGGTTGTGCCCGATTTACCAATTGGTACACCAGAGGTAATTACTACCTTATCGCCATGTTTTGCCAAACCCATTTCGACAACTGTGTTCACCACATTCATAAACATTTCTTCTGCTTTGTAAACTGGGGGAATCAGTAAAGATTCTACCCCCCAAGAAAGCGCTAATTGGCGATAAGCAGTTTCGTCAGGAGTCAGGGCAATAATCGGTGTAGAAGGACGATATTTAGATACTAATTGGGCTGTACTTCCCGAAGAAGTATTACAAAGAATTGCTCGAGCGCCAGTTTCGTAAGCTATTCTACACACCGCCTCTGCCACAGATTCGGTGACACTAAGATTACCTGCTTCATGGGACCAGGAATGTCTACTACCTGCTGGTAAAGATTTTTCTGTACACACAGCAATATCATGCATCATTTGCACAGCCGCAATCGGATATTCTCCCACAGCCGTTTCCCCAGAAAGCATAACTGCATCCGTACCATCCAAGATCGAGTTAGCTACATCAGTGGCTTCAGCGCGAGTGGGATCGGGAGCGCTAATCATCGACTCTAGCATTTGTGTGGCAGTAATCACCGGCTTACCAGCTTGATTACAACGGCGAATAATGTCCTTTTGAATCATGGGAACTTGATGGATTGGCATTTCCACCCCTAAGTCGCCACGGGCAATCATAATCGCATCTGCAACCTCAAGAATCGAGTTAAACCCTTCTACAGCCTCAACGCGTTCAATTTTAGCAATCAACCGCATCGCCGCCCCAGCCGCTTCAATCATCCGTCGAGCAGGTTCCAAATCTTGAGGCGATCGCACAAAAGACACCGCCACCAAATCCACGCCTAACTGGATGCCAAAACGCAAATCCATCAAGTCTTTTTCGGTGATCGAACTCACAGGTAAAGGAGTTTCTGGCAAGTTAACACCCTTATGAGTGGAAAGTAAACCACCAATTTTTACCAACGCCCGGATTTTATCAGCATCACGCTCCGTTACAATTAACTTCACGCGACCATCGTTAATTAAAATCGGTTCCCCTGGCCGCACCATTGCAAACAAAGTCGGCAATGGTAAAGGCAGTTCATCGATGCTTTCACCCTTGTCTTGCAAAACAAAAGTTACCTCATCGCCTGCTTCCACCTTCAGACCTGCCGGTGGTAAAGTTCCCAAACGAATTTTGGGGCCACACAAGTCTTGCATAATCGCAATTGGTTTTTGCTGTTCAGCGCTAATTTGTCTGAGATGTCGAGCAGTTTGGGCATGGAACTCATAAGCGCCGTGGGAAAAATTCAACCGCGCCACATTCATTCCCGCTGCTACCAAAGCTTGCAATTTTTCCGGTGCAGACGTAGCAGGCCCAACAGTACAGATAATTTTGGTTCGACGCATAAAGTTTAGGGGTTTTAAAATAGCCTGGGGTGAATAATTCGTAATTCAGCCCCATAACCTGCGACTATGGATGCTTTAGGCGATTACCTCACTTAATACATCCAAATTCGCCTGTGTTTCATATCACTCCTTTACTCAGTAAAAATGCGTTTTTATGCCTGAAAAAACAGGGGGCAGAGTATTCCTAGCCTCTAGCCTCTAGCCCCCAATTCATCAAGCCACAGCAGCAGTAAGTTGTTCTTTCTGTGACATCGATAACATTAAATCAACCACCCGATTCGAGTAGCCCCACTCGTTGTCATACCAAGCAACCACTTTAAAGAAATTAGCATTCAACTCAATTCCAGCACCTGCGTCGAAAATGCTGGAATGGGTATCACCCTGAAAATCAGTGGAAACTACTGCTTCGTCTGTATATCCTAATACTCCTTTTAATTCACCTCCAGCAGCTTTTTGCATCGCCGCACAGATTTCTTGGTAGCTGGTAGCTTTGGCAGTTTTAAAAGTCAAATCAACCACAGAAACATCGGGGGTGGGAACCCGAAAAGCCATACCAGTTAACTTACCTTTCAATTCTGGTAAAACCAATGCTACTGCTTTCGCCGCCCCTGTGGAAGAAGGAATAATATTTTGGGCTGCACCCCTACCACCGCGCCAGTCTTTTTTGCTGGGGCCATCTACAGTAGGCTGAGTAGCAGTCATGGCGTGAACTGTAGTCATCAACCCTTCGGTCAATCCGAAGTTATCATTGATCACCTTAGCAATGGGAGCTAAACAATTGGTGGTACAGCTAGCATTAGAGACAATTAAATCTTTGGCTGGGTCAAATAAATGATGATTTACACCCATCAACAGCGTTGGTACCCGCTCTGGATCTTTCGTAGGAGCAGAAATTATCACTCGCTTGGCACCCGCTTGCAGATGCTTAGAAGCCCCCTCATAATCAGTGAACAGCCCAGTAGACTCTACAACATAATCTGCACCCAATTTGCCCCAGGGTAAATCAGCCGGATTCCGCACCGACATACAAGGGATAAAATGCCCATCAATAACGATACCGTCTTCTTTCGCTTCTACTTTACTTCTCAACTGACCGTGAGTTGAGTCGTACTTGAATAGGTAAGCCAGGTTATCTGGTGGTACTAAGTCATTAATCCCCACAAACTCAATATTGGGGTTATTGATACCAGCACGCAACACAAGTCGCCCGATCCGACCAAAACCATTGATGCCAACTTTTAACTTAGTCAAGATTAAACCTCCTGTTGTGGGAGTGAAACAAAAGGCGCAAAGTAAAAGAACATGACTTTTACCCTTTACCTTCTGATCCTGACAGTCTTAACTAGCTAAGGCATATTTGCTTGGCATATTTTAAGGTTTGATCCACTCATTATTATTGGTGTAAATATAAAGTATCAATAATTCAAATATTTTTGATACTTGTAAAAATTAATATACCAATGAGTCAACTATGTGTTTTTTTATAAGTAAGATATGCAAATTTTGATTCCGTGTCAGTCGCTGATAATGCTAACCCAGGGTAACAAGTATGGCTAAAACTCAAAAATCGGAAAATGTTCCCAACGCAATGCAAGAAAAGTTCAATAGCATTGTGGCCATAACGGATGATTTTGCCAAACAACATTTAAACGATGAATATAGCCAGTTGATTCGATTTGCCACAGCCGCCCTGTGTCGCAAGAGACCATCGCCATTATCAAAGGGTAAGGATAACACTTGGGCTTGTGGAATTACTCATGCGATCGGTATGGTCAATTTTGTCTTTGACCCTTCTCAAGATCCTCATATTAGTGCCAAGGATTTGTACCAGTGGTTTGGTGTCAGCTCTAGCACTGGTCAATCAAAATCAAAACAGGTACGGGATACTCTGGACATGCATCAGATGGACCCTAATTGGTGCCTACCCAGTAAGTTAGACGACAACCCCATAGCTTGGATGATTTCTGTTGATGGATTTATCTTAGATGCCAGGTCTGTACCTCGACAAATTCAAGAAGTAGCATATGCACAGGGCTTCATTCCTTATCTTCCAGACAATGGCGCATCAGAAGATATTAGTGAAACGCCAGCATCACCCCAGGAACCAAAAGCAGTTAACACTTCTCCTCATGCTTTATATGTACTGGATGTATTTTTAATTGACGGCCCAATTACAGAGGAATTTATGGCTGAAAATTCAGTGGTATCTCGAACCATTGAGATTAAGGGTAGTAATACTTTGGCGGATCTGCATAAAATCATCTTTAAGGCATTCGACCGAGAAGAAGAGCATATGTACGAATTTCAAGTGGGAGGAAGTGGTCCGCAAGATCCCAATGCTAGACGGTATGGCTTAAAACAAGCATTTTCAAGTTCTGATTTTACAGAAGCGCCTACAGGGGATGTTGCTAGTACTACAATTGCTTCCCTGGGTTTATCTATTGATGATGCGTTTGGTTACTGGTTTGATTTTGGTGATGATTGGTGGCATCAGATTGATGTTACAAACGTTGTAGATAAAGCTCCATCAGGCAAGTATCCCCGAATTACTAAGCGAGTTGGGGCTAGTCCACCTCAATACGCAGATTTTGACTAGAAAAAGGCTAGAAAATTATCAGGTGCTATTGTGAGCGAGTATCAATACTACGAATTTTGGCATTAAGGCGATCGCTCAAAACTCATTAAGGCTTCAGCAACTGGTGTAAAATCTCAGTTGAAACCAACATAACAAGCATGGGCGGCAAATTAATTGTCTTTGAAGGGGTAGAAGGCTGTGGCAAAACCAGCCAAATGCATCTGTGTTGTCAATGGCTGCAAAATCTAGGTATTTCAGTAGTTGTTACGCGTGAACCTGGGGGGACAGAGTTAGGTTTGCAGTTGCGCCATTTATTACTAGATAAGAGCGAAAACAAACCAATTGCTGAATTGACAGAGTTACTTTTATATGCTGCTGATAGAGCGCAACATGTAGAACAAGAACTGAAGCCAAATTTAGCAGCGGGAAAATATATATTGTGCGATCGCTACACTGACTCTACCACTGCCTACCAAGGTTATGGACGGGGTTTGAATATGAGTTTAATTAATCAACTTAACTATATTGCCACTGGTGGTTTAAAAAGCGATTTAACTATCTGGTTAGATGTTGATGCTGAAGTCGGACTAGCTCGCAAAAGAGGAAATGAAGACGATTTCGACAGGATTGAACAAGAAACAATTGCTTTTCATCGCCGGGTACAGCAAGGATACTCAGAGTTAGCCGCATCGTATCCGTCTCGAATTGTGCGGGTAGATGGGAACCTAAGTCAAGAAGCTGTGCAACAAGTGATCCAGGAAATTTTAGGCGATCGCCTGCAATCTGGGAATTGATCTATGGTTCCTTTTTTGCCAACAGTCTCATTGAGAAATTTCTGATTACCTTAGCCAAATTACGAGGGTTCAACGGCTGTAGAAGTGTTGTGAATACGACCAACAGCGGCAAGCTTGGCAAAAATCTGGGCTGATAAAAGAATAAAATATAATAATGCTGTCATGAGTCGACTTACAATTGACTCATGATGAGCGATCCATTTGCACCACTTTTAGGGCAACCACAAGCCATAGAATTATTGACTCAGGCTGTAAAACACAGTCGGGTTGCCCCTGCTTATCTCTTTGTAGGGCCAGATGGCGTGGGTAGGAGTTTAGCCGCCCGGTGCTTTGTGGAATTGTTGTTTTCTAGTCAGACGCGTAATATTGATACTTTACAAAGTCGTTTGCGTCAAGGCAATCATCCTGATTTATGGTGGGTGCAGCCCACATACCAATTCCAAGGACAACGATTAACAGCAAAAGAAGCAGCAGAAAAAAAACTGAAGCGCAAAGCACCGCCTGTAATTAGACTAGAGCAGATTCGGGAAACTACTGAGTTTCTCGGCCGTCCTCCCTTGGAAGCACCAAGAAATGTTGTAGTGCTGGAAGAAGCACAAACAATGGCAGAAGCAGCCGCTAATGCTTTACTGAAGACTTTAGAAGAACCTGGACAGGCAACGATAATTTTAATTGCACCATCTTCTGAGTCTGTGTTGCCGACGTTGGTATCACGCTGTCAACGCATTCCTTTTTATCGTTTAGATACACAGTCTTTAACGCAAGTACTTACTCAAACCAACCATACGGAAATTTTGCAGCATCAGGTAGCGTTACGTATAGCAGCTGGTAGTCCAGGGAGTGCGATCGCATCTTATGAACAATTGCAGACAATTACTGATAATTTACTCCAAGATGTCACCAAAGCGCCTTCATCTTACCGCCATGCCTTGGAGTTAGGCAAAAAAATTGATCAAGAATTAGATACAGAAGCGCAGCTATGGTTAATCGATTATCTTCAACAATCCTACTGGCAGCAATGGCATCAACCAGGAATTATTAACCAGCTAGAAAAAACGCGTAAAGCCTTACTTTGTTATGCCCAACCACGCCTTGTTTGGGAATGTACATTCATCGCTATGTTCAAGGCTTTAAGTTAATTTTTATACTATGAACTATTCGAGCCTTGCTTGTACTTCATGCTATATATCTTACTTATTTTATAGGAAATTTCATATAAAATGGATGATAATCAGGATACTCAAGAAATTCCTTTACGACCTCTTGTTTGGATAGGAGACTCTCTCAAAAATATCCGCTCATTTCCTGAAGAGGTGCGTGCGTCAGTAGGTTATGCGCTGCAATTGGTACAAGCAGGAGAAACACCAATGGATGCCAAGCCTTTAAAAGGGATTGGAAGTGGCGTGTATGAAATCGTCAAACGCTACGATACCGATACTTACAGAGCAGTCTATGCAGTAAAAATTGGAGAGAAAATCTATGTCCTGCACGCTTTTCAAAAGAAATCAAAGCAAGGAATTAAAACTCCACAGGTTGATATTGACCTGATTAAACAACGCTATAAGGATGCGGTAGGTAGGGAGAAATAATAATGACACAGGAACAGGAACCCGTTTTTGAAGAAAGTAGTGGTAACGTATTCGCTGACATTGGTTTATCAAATGCAGATGAACTTTTTACGCGGGGTAAGATTGGGATTCAGGTACTGCGCCTTCTAAAACACCGTAACCTGAAACAGCGCGAAATCAGCGAACTTTTTGGCATTCCCCAGCCAGAGGTCTCTCATTTAATGAAAGGAGAGTTTCAACGGTTCAGTGAGGGTAAACTTCTCATTTTCCTCAAGCGACTCGATACAGAAATCACATTACATCTTCGTTCTCGTCATGAGCCGGGCCAGTCTGCTGAAACTGTGATATCGCTATAAAATTATGGGGGTCAATATCTTCTGGTGTTTACGGATGAGAAAGCAGATTTTGTAGAAGTTCGCCTAGAGGCGAACCAGCGCCGGTCATTCAATTTGGGGTTTGGAATGTTCACAAAACAAATCTCAAATCTGGAGACAAGACTGTCTGACAGCAGCGCTGGCTCATTCCTCCTTGCGACTTCTCTTAGCAACGCAGTAGCTCTTAACGCAGTGTCCTCTGGAGGGCGGCTTCTCGTAGAGTAGGGGCCTTCTCATAGGGTACGTGGCGAAACAAAGTACAGATGCGTAGATGAGCTGATGGTGGCTTTTCGTGGAGTAGAGTCAGTGGGGTTAAAGTGTACTTTGATAGATTTGCTACACGATTTCCGTTCACATTCAGTATAGTTAAGACTTTACTCAACCACTGATGCTGAGGCCCCCTCATTTGATGGAGGTAGGCTAGGCAATTCTAGACAGTATCCAGCACCATACACTGTTTTGATATAGCGAGGGTGACGGGGGTCTGGTTCTAGTTTGGTTCTCAAGTGGCGGATATGCACACGAATGGTTTCAATGTCATCATCTGGATCATATCCCCATACTTCTCGCAAAATTTCGCTAGGGGAAACTGTCTGACCATGACGTTGTAGCAAACAGTGGAGTAACTCAAATTCTAAGTGAGTTAATTTCACAGTTTCATTGAACCATATAGCCTCAAATCTTTCGGGGACAAGAGTTAAAGACCCATAATTGAGAATTTCGCTGTGTTTTGCGGCTTGGGGAATACGGTCAGTCCGTCGTAATAATGCCCGTACCCGCGCCAGCAACTCTTCTACTTCAAACGGCTTGGTGAGATAGTCATCTGCTCCAGCGTTGAAGCCTTCTACTTTATCCTGTGTTTGGCTAAGAGCAGTCAGCATCAGTACGGGAATCTCGGCCGTGCGGTCATCTCGGCGCAGGCGTTGGCAAACTGTAAATCCGTCTACTCTGGGTAACATCAGATCAAGCATGATCAAGTCAGGTTGTAGCTGGAGAGCTAGCGCTTGACCTTTGATACCGTCTTCCGCTTGGCTGACATCGTAGCCAGCCATTTCCAAGTTGACGGCAACAAGTTCTGAAATGGCTGGGTCATCGTCTATGACAAGAATCCTTGGCATTCTTAAAAAAAATATTACTACTGATTAAGGATAAATAAGAACCTTTGGTAGATACAAAGATTTCTGTCTTGATTATAAAAAAGATTTGAAACCTGACATAAACATTAAAACTGAAGGATGGTGTAATCAGAACTAAATTACCCGAAATTCGAGAAATGTTGTGTGACTCCGCCTACAATCCGGCTCGCTTTCTTAAAAATGGCATAGCAATGACCGTCTACACCTCTTTATGGGGAAGTCGTTATTGGCAAACAACAACTCCACATCCAGAACCGCAATACCATAAAACAGTTTTTATGGGCGCTCAGAGTGTGCCACTTTTTAGCTGGGTCGCCATCCCCGAAAATGCCCATAGTACAATTATTGGTACTTATGGCATTACAGGTGATCTGGAAGAAGAATGGTTTTTGCGACTCTTAGGGCGTAAAGCTTATGCCCAAGGATACGCTGTGGTGTTATTTGATTGGCGCGCCCACGGTAAAACGGCTGAATTATCTCCTACTTTGACCTCCGATGGCTTGTATGAAGGAGAAGATTTTGTGCGGATTGCGGCGGCGGTGGCGGCTATGGGATGCCCAAGTAAATTTTGGTTTACCGGGTTTTCCTTAGGAGGGCAATTAGCGTTATGGGGCTTGAAAGCGGCTACGGATTTACCCAAAACCCAGGAAAATTTAGGCATAAAAGACAGTGACATTGGTGGTGGCGTAGTCATTTGTCCGAGTTTGGATTCCCTGCGATCGCTTACTTATTTAGTTAGACAACCCGTGGGAAGATACTTAGAAAAGGCGATCGCCCGTAAATTAAAACAACTGGCATGGCGAATCCACGATGCTCATCCTGGCACAATTGACCCGGAAGCAATTAAACGAGCCAACAGTATCTGGGCTTTTGATTATGAACTGGTAATTAGCAGATTGGGTTTTCCCTCTGTGGAAGCATATTATGAAGCCAGCAGTGCCTTACAAATTTTGCCCCAGATATCAAAACCGACTCTAATTTTATATGCTGCCGATGACCCCTTGTTTCACCCAGACATCATCCCGGAGTTACAAGCAGCTTGCGCCAGTAATCCAGCACTAGATTTGTTACTTACCAAGTATGGAGGTCATGTCGGTTATTTGAGTAGCAAAGAAGGTCAGCAGCAAGCACAAGATCCTGATATCTGGTGGGCTTGGAATCGGACGTTACAGTGGTTAGAATACCAGCGACATCAATAACTGCTGTCTAGTTTCTTCTGTGTTGACGTTTTACCAGGATGAATAATGCTGCTGCACTCACACCTAATATCCAGCCGCCGGTAGGTTCAGGGATGCTGGTTTTTAAGGGATTATTGGGTTTGGTGAGGGTTTCTTTACCATCTTCTATTTTGCGGTCAAAGCGATCGCTTGCGGCTTCGGCTTCTTGGAGTAAGCGTCTTTGTTCATCGTTGACTAAAACCAACATGGAAGAATAAGGGCTAATGATCTCATATTTTTTGGCGATCGCGTGAATTGCATCTAAGCTATTAAGGTTGTCTAAACTGATTTGTTTACTCAAGCCTAAAATTAATTGACGGGCGGCTATTGGTTGTAAATCGGCTGTTTGTTGCAGATTATTGACTTCTGCGGTTTTTTGACCATACCAAGCATAATCATCTGCCACACTAACTACAGAGTCACCTAATGCTGTTTTTGTGGCAATTCTGCGTAATACCTCGGCGATATCTTCTGAAACTCCACCGCCACTATCTTGGATAGATTTAATGATTCCGTCGTTGTAGGCTGCGGGTAACCCACCTAAATGCACCATCCATAAAGGTGCAGGTGAGACAACAACAGTCTTATTCCGCCGTGACAACTCATAACTTCCCTCATCACTCACCAGTAACACTGCATCATAGGCTGTGTCACCACGCAGTTGATTAAACTGTTCCAACATTTCCTGGGGTTGAATTGTGCCATAAAAAATAGTTTTTTCGGCTTTGAATTGTTGGATATCATCTAGCCGTTGAGGTGCTGCACCTTTAGCGACACTGATGTATAAATCGGCATCATTATTAGTTAAATCTTTGTCTGCAAAACCGTGCTGTTTCAACCACTTCCCAGTTTGCGATAATTCCTTAATATGGTTACCCATACTGCGAGAAGTATCCAAAACTAAGGCGATGCGTTGATTTTTAGGTAATGCGTAATCTTTTGAAGATAAAGGCTTAATGACAATGCTCTCGTCATTTTCTAAATTTACTTTATGTAGTGCAGGTTGAATTGCACCACTGGCGGGGATAAATGTTTCTAACCAAGCATCTTGTCGCCAGTTGATAACTTTACCGTTGCGGGTGCGTTTAGTATCATTAGTCCAGAAAATATTGCGTTTTTCCCCTAAATCGGGCATCGCCCAACCTTTATCTTGACCCATCACCTGGTAAGTTAGCCATAGATGCATTTCTGTAGGGCGTGGTGCTTCTCCTGAAATTTGTTGCACATTATTGGGAGGAATAGGAAAAGCCCGCAGGCGATAATGTCTTGGCCCTACTTGTTCTAGTAAAGCTGGATCTACGGGACGTTCCCTTCTCACCTGGGAATTATAAACTTTCTGGGCAGCACCGCGAGGGGAAACCACAAAGGGGAAACGTTGGGATAGTTGGTTATTATCTCCTAACCATAACCCTGTAATTACAGCGCTTTCAGGTAAAGAAAATGAATAAAAAACTTCTTGAACTTCGGGAGTTTGATTTTTGTAAACTTCGTATAATTCCACATCAGCCCAATCACCATGTTCTTTGACGGTAACTTGTTGTGATGCTAACCAAACTTTTTTCTCGTTGATATTCAATAAACCAGCTTTTACTTCTTGCTGGTTAAAAGTAGATTGTACAGCATGAGTTACTGCTGCTTTTTCAGATTTTTGTAAGGGGGTATCAAAAAAATCTGCATAAAGTTTTTCGGCTTTGTCAGCATCTTTGCCTGAACCTTGATATAAAAAGGGTGACATCAAGAAGTTGTAGCCATTTTGAATGTTATGAGCTACAGATTTATCTAAGCCTAGTACCTGCTGATACATGGCACTAATATGATTATTGTCTTCTTTGCTGCTGAGGTAACGATAAGAAGATAAATAAGCGTTGACTAAACCATCACGAATTTCATTTGATTTGGTTAAAACAGTTTGGCGGGTTTGCTGAGTACTAGGAGTATTAGCTAATAGTGAAAAAGCCAAAACTTGTGGCTGTTGTTGTAGGGATAAAAAGCTAACTGCAAAAGCGATAAAAACAGTAGTAGCACCAGCTAAAGTTTTTTTGATCCCGTATTTTTTGGCAAAAACTTGTAAAAACCTAGAGCCAGAATGCATATACATTGCCGCTAGTACAGATGGCATTAGAATAAATAAAGTGGCACTAAAAGCAAACATAATTAGCGAAAGACTGAGAACCCATAACCCGCTAATTAAGGAACCATAACTCAACACATACCATAAACCCTTTAGCCACTCAAATTTAATAAACTCTTGCACTAAAAACACTGCTAAAGGCAAGGCGTAAAATAGTAAAATAGTACCTGCATAGATGCCGAATAATAGCATTAAACTATGCGCTACCATTTGTGCCCATTTCAGAGCATTTTTTTGTCTGGAAGCATAACCAAAAAATAATTCTCCACAAAATGCCGTAATACATATTCCAATCGTGGCAAGAATCTGGGTACTAGCGGGTGTCAACTCCCGAATTACAAATAAACGCAATAAACACAACAAAAAAAGTGGTGCTTCTACGCCATAAAATAAACGGAGAAGTTGTAGGGGTTGTTTGCTTAAAAATTTACCACCAATCATTGTCGAGACTGTTGGTATAGCAATTAAAGCAACTAAAGTCAGAGAAAACTCGGCTGGAATATCGCCCTGTAACGTACTTTGGAATAGTGGCACAATTAGCCAAGGTAATATTCCAAAATAGACAAGTATTAAAAATGTTAAATTCCACAGCCAAAATATAGCGTAAAAAGTAGTATTCCAGAAAAACTTCACAGCCTTATCTCCTCCTACCAGTAGTCATTACTGCTGCTACAAAATTTAGATGGTGTATTTCCAATAAGTAATAGAGGAATCACCAAAAAATTACAATGTACATCAAAAATTCAATGTAAATTTATAATTCCCCAAAAAATGCCTGAAGTTGGAAAGACAACACACTTCATAAAGATGAAGATTAGATGAGAATGGATGTAGTAATATCAATCTAGTTGATAGTTAATTTATAATTTCAAATTGGGTGGTTACACATAAAAATTTGGGTGCTTGTACCATTCATCAGAAACTATTGGTCACCAGGAAAATACGAATATGAAGTTATGTATTATTTTTGCTGGAGTGCGAATTAGCTGAATATTAGTGTCATAACCGAATCGTAGGTTATCGCTAACCTGGTATTAAACTAATCATTATCCGTAGTTAATGTTGGTCTAATAAATTCTCAGCGTAATGCCGAATATTTACGCAAGAGAGAGATTAACTTTATGCCATTTTCACGACGGAAATTTTTAACCTTAGCTGGCACAAGTGCAGCTACAGTGACTATGGTTTCACCCCTAGAAGCCTTTTATGCCAAGGTTGCCCGTGGTGAAATGCCTAACAGTACTGGCTACGGCATCCTGGAAGAAAAACTGCCAATCAACACTGCTGCACTTTCTGCTGACTACAGAGGAATACCCATTTTGAAACTTCCTCGTGGGTTTAACTACACTGCGTTTTCAATTACTGGTGATCAAATGGATGATGGCTTTACCGTGCCATCTAATCACGACGGTATGGCTGCGTTTCCGGGAGCTAACAACACAACAATCCTGGTTCGCAACCACGAGTTAGGTACTTCTGCCTCAAATCCAGTTCTTGGTTCACCTCGATACTCTACAGGCGCTCAAGGTGGAACTACCACACTGGTAGTCGGCCCTAACCGCCAACTTATCAAGCACTTTAATTCTTTAGGTGGAACTATTCGTAACTGTGCAGGTGGCCCCACACCCTGGCGGACATGGATTAGTTGCGAAGAAACCTTCTCTACCAGTGCCAACATGACTAGTTCTGGCACTATGGAAACCATCAAGCATGGTTACAACTTTGAAGTTATTGCTGATCCTAATAGCGGTTTGGTAAGCCCAGTTCCCTTGATAGACATGGGACGCTTCAGCCATGAAGCTGTGGCTGTAGACCCCAGAACTGGTTATATCTACGAAACTGAAGACCGTGGTGATAGCTGCTTCTATCGGTTTGTGCCTAACGTTAGACCTAGTAAAGTAGGTGACTTGGCTCAAGGTGGCAGTTTGTATGCCTTACAAGTTAGAGGTGCAAACAACTTTGCCTTGAATACGACCAATAATCCTAATCTTGGTGGTCAGTTGGGGCTAATTAAGGTTGGTCAAACACTCCCAGTAGAATGGGTCAAAATTGATAATCCAGATCCAGAGGAAGATACTGTTCGTGTTGAGGCGCAAAGTAAGGGTGCAGCTATCTTCTTCCGTGGTGAAGGAGCTTGGTATGGTAATGGATTAATTTACTTCGTCGCTACTCAGGCTGGGCCTCCAGTTTCTGCTGCCAGCAACGCCAGAGGTAATGGTCAAGTTTGGGCATATGATCCTGCCAAAGAAGAGTTAACCCTTGTCGTGGAAGCATCTCCTAGTGGTAATTTTCTAGATGAGCCAGACAATATTACTGTTGCTCCCTGGGGAGACCTTTTTCTTTGCGAAGACGGTGGTGGAGTGCAATATGTTGTGGGCGTTAACCAAGACGGTGAAGTCTATCAGTTTGCGTTTAACAATCTCACTAACAGTGAATTTGCTGGCGCTTGCTTCTCTGCTGACGGTAGAACGCTGTTTTTCAACATTCAATCTCCTGGTATTACACTTGCTATCTTTGGCCCCTGGAATCGTCGGAGATAAAAAACCGGGTTGTTAGAGATAAAACCCGGAATCAATACCAATTGAATTAAGTATATTATTACAAACTTGAGCTAATTTTTGGCTCAGGTTTTTTGTTACAAATAAAGAGAGGACTAAAGTCCTTACTACAAACTTATAAAAGCTATCCCTTGAATAATCGACTTTTACTAAAGGAAAAATTACTAGCGAGGTTAAAGGAGATACGAACCGATGGTTCTCCTGTGACTGATTTGCAGCTAGATAAAGCTGTAGCAGCAGAAATTGAACAATTGACAACGGAACTCGAAGAACTAAATCCTCACCCCAAGCCTTTGCTCTACGCTACTTCTATGTTAGATGGCGCTTGGCAACTGCAATACTCTACAGCTAGAGAAATTCGGTCTTTAGATTCCCTACCATTGGGATTACAGTTGGCTCAAGTCTATCAAGTCATTGATGTTGCGAATAAAGGATTTTTTAATTTAGCTTTTGTTAAACATTATTTTGGGCTACTGTCAGGATATGTGAAAGTCACAGCTAGCTTTGCACCAGCTATTGATAATTCATCGCCGCTTCCCAACAAACGCCTTAATGTGAATTTTGACAAACGCTATCTGGCAATTGATAAAATTATTGGTATTGATACTCCCCAATTCAATCCATTTAAGGTAGTTCCAGCAAATAATCCTCAAGGCAGAATCCCCACTCTTGATATTACTTATTTAGATGAAACTTTAAGAATTGGACGAGGAGGCGATCGCAGTTTATTTATTTTGAGTAAATCCCATAATTTTCAGGATGTTAGTAGCAATGTCACGCCTCCTCTGGGTTGAGTTGTCTTAACTCATCGGTGGTGTATGAACCAATGGGACTCCATAGCAGATAGGGTAGAAGTAAGAGTGTAGCTAGTTTGGAAATTGGTAAAACACAGATTGCCAAGACAATACCCCCAATCAAACCAGTTAGCCCAATTATTTCTCCTGTTTTGAGACTGCGAAATCTCAGCATCAGAGGAATGTAGGAAACTGTGATAATTTCCAGCAAAATGTACAAACCCATGATTAACCAGGTAATTGTACTTCCGGGATTTTTTTGCCAGACAATATCAGCTGAAGCTGCACCGCAGATGAAAATCACAGTCCAAATAAGGGGAATAAATGGTTCAAATATTAACCATCGGGGACGACTTAATTGTGCAAACCATTTGACATCACGGGGTGTGATGAAAAAACTACCAATTGCTATTAAAAATGTTACCGCGCCAATCACCATCCAAGATGAAATCATAAATCATTCTTGATTAATTACTACTGTCAGTTTGGCAATTGATGGCGGTGGCTAGAATCATCCACTAGTCAGAATCTTAAGTCAGACAATCTAATCTGTTTGCTGTAGTTTAATTCTTACTTGAGGGGGAGTGGGTTGGGTTTGTTTCGCGCAAAGGCGCAAAAGAGAAATTAATTTTTCAATTTTTCACCCCGAATTGCATAATCTAACAACTCCATTGGGTGGATGACGGCGATGTTTTTACCTTGCAACTGTAAATGTTTGGTAATTTGCAATGTACAACCGGGATTAGCAGAAGCAATTAATTCTGCACCAGTGTTTAATAAATTTTGTACTTTTTGCTGACCTAATTCTTCAGCTATTTCCGGTTGCAGCATATTATAAACACCAGCACTACCACAACATAAAGCTGCGTCTATGGGTTCGCTTAATTTTACTCCAGGAATTTGCCGTAACAGTTGACGTGGTTGGACGCTAATCTTTTGACCATGTAATAAATGACAAGCATCTTGATAAACTAAATTTAAAGGTTTATCTGTTAATGGCGATAATTTGGCAGTCAAACCTACTGTTGCTAAAAACTCTTGAGCATCTTTAACTTTAGCCGCAAATGCTTGGGCTTTTTCTCGATATTCTGGGTCATTTTCTAAGATGTGACCATATTCTTTTAAAGTATGACCACAACCAGCAGCATTGATGATCACAAAATCTACATCGGTATTGACAAAACTATCAATCATTTGCCTAGCTAAAGCCTTGGCTTGTTCCGTTTGTCCTTGGTGTTCTGGAAGCGCCGCACAGCAACCTTGAGATTTAGGAATTACAACTTCACAACCATTAGCTGTTAATACCCGCACTGTTGCTTCATTAATAGGCGAAAAAAATAACCGTTGCACACATCCTAAAATTACACCGACGCGGTAGCGCTTCTCACCTTGGGCGGGAATTATATCTGGTAAATTATCTTGAAAAGATTTGAAAGTAATTGTGGGTAGAATTGATTCCATTGCAGCCAATCGGGGAGATACTTTTTTAAGTAAACCTGTAGCCCGGACTAACTTTGGTAAACCTAACTTTTGATAAACCAACAAAGGAACCAGAAAAAATCGTAATAAATCAGGATTAGGAAACAAAGAAAATATCAGTTGACGAATTATCCTATCTGGTAAACTGCGGGGATAATTGCGTTCAATTTGGTGACGAGTAGCTGAAATTAACTTGTCATATTGCACACCAGAAGGACAAGTACTCACACAAGCTAGACAACCCAAACAAGAATCAAAATGTTCTACAGTTGCCGTATTCAAAGCAATCTCACCCTCATTAATCGCATCCATTAAATAGATACGTCCTCGAGGCGAATCCATCTCTTTACCAATTACCCGATAACTCGGACAAGTGGAAAGACAAAATCCACAATGCACACAACTATCAATCAACTTCGGATCAGGCGGATGATTAACATCAAACCCCTTTAAATTTTTGATACTAGCCGTATTATTTACAGAATTATCAGAAACTTGCATCTTATTCTTTTCCCCTCTTAACTTCGCGTTCTTCGGACCTTTATGGTTCTTTTTTCTTAATTGCTAAATCCCACCCACAAAACGACCAGGACTCAAAATATTCTTACTATCAAACTGCGCCTTAATTTGACGCATCACCTGCAAAGCATTACCAGTGTAGCCCCAAACATCAATCTCTTGTTTAACCGAATTTGGTGCTGTTAAAACACTCAAAAAACCTTTATTATTTTGCAAGCGATCGCGTATCTTTAAAACCTGGCTCAAACTCTCACACTGCAACCATCCCAAACCACTCGCATTGTGAATTAAACCCATTTCTGATTGATGCAAAATCTCCACAGCCGCAGTCGGTAATACTCCTATTTTGCAGGTAATTGCCGAGTCTGTGACAGAATTATCCATTAGTTCTCGCAATCTCTGCCATAGATAGCCTTCATCTTCTTCATGATAAATTGTCCCTACTAAACCCAATTGTTCTCCTACTGCCAACAATCGATTTGACTGTTCCTTAACACTTTCACTAATACTTTGAAAACGTACTATTAATCCCAATCCTGTATTCAAACCTAACTGAGAAACAAGTTGAGTGGATAGCAAATCAGCCTGAGTTGGTGTTAAAGCCGAATTTCGCAGAGTCGCCGCAACTTGGGAAATAGCCTCTGCTTTACCTGTCAGTACTACTGTACCAGAAGCTTCCGGTAGTGGATACACACGAAAAGTTACTTGACTAATAATTCCTAATGTGCTGTAAGAGCCAGTAAATAACTTCATCAAGTCATATCCAGCAACATTTTTAACTACGCGTCCTCCAGCTTTGGCAATTTGTCCATCAGCACGGACAAAAGTCATACCTAATAGTTGGTCACGTACACTACCATAACGTTGTCTGAGGGAATTTGTATCACCTGTAGCGACAATACCGCCAATAGTTGCTAATTCGGGTTTGCAGGGGTCGAGGGCGAGAAATTGCCGCGATTTTGCCAAAATTGCCTGGAGATGAGAAAACTGCATCCCGGCTTCGACGGTGACAGTTAAATCACCAACGGCGTGTTCAATTAATTGATTGATGCGTTCTGTGCTAACTACAATATCAACGCCTTTGATTAAACCACCCCAGTTGATTTTACTGCTTTTACCACAGGGGAGAACGCGCCAGTTGTTACGGTGTGCTTCGGCAATGACTGCGGCTAGTTGTGCTTGGGTGCGGGGATAGACAACACAACTGGGAGAATTTACAGATGCGATCGCCTCTGGTGCTGCGCTCTGCGCGATCGCTTGTTGGATATGTTGTCGCTGGCTGAGTTCGAGATTTTCCCAAGGATAGATAGCATTTTCTTCGTCGATAATAGATGCAAGACAAGAGGTGTAAAAGCTCGGCGGCTTGTCGTTAGACATCGCGTTCATCAGTTTCTGTTTTTTTAGTCGCTATATTTAATTTACGAGGATAATTGACAAAAATTCATGTATGAATAATAAACAGAAGGATATATTTTTTCAAATTCATCAAGGAATACCCAGAGAAGGCCCCGGCGATTTTGAATCCACAAAAAATGCTTTTTTAAAGATGGTTGATTTGCCACCACATCCTAAAATTATCGATATCGGTTGTGGCCCTGGTTTGCAAACTTTAGATTTAGCCAGCTTGCAGGGTAAGAGCATCTCAATCAGGCTTGACACAAGGAATCAGAAGAATCTAAA